>JALTGJ010000041.1 GCA_027077185.1 Spirochaetales bacterium
AAGGATGTTTTAATAGCAACAAAATCTACATGGCTCCCCCCCGGGAGTGTGGAAAAATATTTAAATATAAGTCTTTCCCGACTTTGTACAGATTATATTGATATTTTTTATATACACTGGCCAAAATCCGGATTGGATTTTCGTCCTATGATGGATGTTCTTGAAAAACTGCGATCTGTGGGGAAAATTAAAAAGATTGGCCTTAGTAATTTTAGTATTAAGGATATGGAGTTAATACGGGGCAGTGGAAATATTGATTATTATCAGACAGGTTATTCTCTGCTCTGGAGATTTCCTGAAAAAAGAATAATACCCTATTGCTCTAAAAGAAAAATTAAAATTATTTCTTACAGCTCTCTTGCACAGGGATTGCTTACTGATAAATTTAATATTGATATGGGGTTCCCTTCTGAAGATCCCAGGCGTAATCTGGTTTTCTTTTATAAGGACAGCTATGAGCAGGTTAAATTTTTTTTGAATAGTTTTAAAACTCTTGCAGAGGCTGAGGAATCCTCTATGGCTCAGTTATCTCTAATGTGGATACTAAGTCAGCCATGGATAGATACTGTCCTTGTCGGAGCCAGAACCAGAGAACAGTTGGAAGAAAATATTATAGCAGAAAATATTAAACCAAATAGAAAAGTTATGCAAAAGCTTACTGAGTTGTCAAATGAACTGTATAATAATATACCGTATAGAGAAAATATTTTTAATCATAAAGTTTGAAAGCTATTTGCGCTGTCTCTCATTTTTGGTTATAATAGCAGTTCTTCTATAATACAGGGATAATACACTGCGCAATATAGCCTTGGATGCATGGCCGAGCAGCTTAGGTTGCATAGTCGAGCAGTGAGTTTGCGAACGACCAGGCAGCGAAGTTGCGACCAGGCCCTTAAATTCTAAAAAGAGGGATACATCGCACAAGCCTGTTTGAACAAATATAACAGGAGCAATTTTGATGCTTGTACCAAAAGGGATAAGTCTTGAAACTTTGGAAATTAAAAAATCCAGGTTTATTTCTATTGCAAAATATACTTCTTCTGCAGAGGAATCCAGGGAAATACTTAAGGCTGCAAAAGTAGAGTATCCTGATTCAAGCCATATTGTTTATGCCTTTTTATCCGGACCGGGAAGTGATATTTTTGGTTTTAGTGATGATCATGAACCTTCCGGTACAGCAGGAAGGCCTGTTCTTGAAGTGTTGAAAGGTAGTGGAATTGGGAATATTATTATACTGGTAGTACGATATTTTGGAGGAGTGAAGCTGGGTACAGGAGGGTTGGTTAAAGCTTATACCGAAGCTGCTCAGCTTGCCCTGAAGCATCTTCCTGTAGAAGAATTACTTCCAAGGAGAACCTTTAGTCTTGATATTCAGTATGAAATCTATGACCCTGTTCTTAAAATTTTAAAAAAATATTCTGCAGAGGTAAAGGAGCCTGTGTTTGATACTAAAATTCATATAATAGGTACTATACCGGAAAAGTATTGTGATTCTGCAGGTACAAAAATACGGGATGTTTCTTCAGGCAGGGTTTCACTTATTCTTGAATAATAAGATGAATCAGTTGATTTTTCGAAAAATCAGAGTAAAATCCTCTTTTATCCTCTGGAAGAAGTTCTGCCATGTGGTACATAATTTCATGGGTTATCTGATCTCTGACAGTTCTGTTTATTCTATTTATTTTTTTTATTTGGAAGGGTTTTCCAACTTTTAAAGTTATTTTTGTTCTTTTAAAATGTTTAATATTATTCCATATTTTTTCACCACCTGTATGAACAACAGGGTATATAGGAGCATCTCCCTTTAATGCAATTGCTGTTATCCCGGATTTTCCCTTACGTAGAATACCGTTGGTGCTTCTTGTCCCTTCCGGAGCAATACAAATAAAATTCCCAGCTTTTAAAGCATTATAAGTTTCCTTGAAGGTTTCCTTATTAACAGCTCCTCTATTTATTGGAATGGCATTGTAGATATTTAGAAAGTATCTTAAAAATGGATTTTTCCATGTTTCTTTTTTTACAAGACCACGCATTTTTCGGGGTACCATATACACTTGAATAAGTGGGACTTCAAGAAAGTTGACATGGTTTATCATTATTACACCGGGACCGGTTAAAGGTATTTTTGATATTTCCTCTGAATCAACTTTGCACAAAATTTGAATAATTGTTTTTAGAAAAAATGTGGCAAAAATAAATTTTAAGCTCACAAAATTACCTGTGCATAATCTTAATTGCATTTGGTATGCAGTTTACTGTTAAATCTTTTCCGTCAAGGCATATTGTTTCCCCATCAGCATGGGCTGCCATGCTTCCCTGTACTGCTTTTATAGTAAAAGAAGTAGATTTATCCATTGTTATTCCTGGTAAGCCTTTTTGTGTTCCTTTTGTGTAATGCAATATAGTTTTAATTAATTTTCGTCTTGTAAGATGAGCTACCATGCAAATATCAAGAAGACCGTCATTATTAATAGCTTCAGGAGCCATGTAAAAAAGTCCCCCCATTCGGTTTCCATTCATTATTGATATTTGAATTGTTTTTATACGGGTTGTTTTGTCATTATAGATTATATCTACCAAAGGAGAAGCTGAAAATTTTATTAGAGTTTTTATTGTACCAAAAACATATCCCAGGGCATCGTGAACATGGGGCATTTTTGCAGCTTCCAGTCCCACAATGGTATCGAATCCTATTCCAATACCATTACCAAAGTATCTCCCCTCGGGGTAAAACCCTCCTGTTATCTTTCCTATATCCAGTGAAGATATATTCCCCTGAGCAATAATCGATAGTGAATCTTCCAGAGTTGCAGGTATTTTCCCACCATAGGCAAAATCATTTCCTCTTCCAAGAGGAAGAACTCCAAAAACAGGAATATTATTCCCTTTCCCGGCCATAAGTCCGTTTATAACCTCATTGCATGTCCCATCACCACCTGCTGCAATGATGGCTGTATTTTTATCTTTTGCATGTTTTTCAGCAATTTCTGCTGCATCACCTGCTTTTTCAGTATGCAATAGTTTGAAATTTAAATTATGATTGCTAAAAAAGGATTCAATTTCCGGAAGACTTTTTATTGAAGCACCTTTCCCTGCAGTCGGGTTGAAAATAATAATATGATTTTCCAAAGATTTCTCCCTATTTAAGCATTTTTTCTATTATAGCAGTACTTTTGTAATTATATCTATTAAAATAAATTATTTCTTCCCCCTTTGACTTTGACGGGTAAAATGTGTATAATCAGCCAATGAATTCCCAATATAAAACAAATCAACATCTGGTTTACCCGCTTTTAGGAGTAGGTGAAATTAGAGAAGTAACTGAAAGAAAATTTAAAGATAAACAGGTTCTTTACTATATGATATATCTGGCAGTATCAGATATGACTGTAATGATACCGGTTGATAAGGCTGATGATCTTGGACTTAGAGCTATTGTTCCAAAAGAACAAACACTTAAAACTCTTGATCACTTAGGCGCAGATTATGAACCTGTAACTGCTGATTGGAAAATGCGATATCAGATGAATCTTGATCTTTTAAAAAGCGGTACAATTATGGATAATGCAACGGTTGTAAGGGCGCTTTATCATCGGAGCAAAATCAAAGAACTGCCCATTCAGGAAAGGAAACTCTATGACAGTGCATTAAGAATTCTGTCGGATGAAATTATGTATTCTCTTGATATTAGCAGTGAGGAAGCAGGTCAGCTTATATTCAGTAAAATGGAAGAGTAGTGAAGGGCAGGACTGCAAACGCAGCTGTTGTTTTAACAGCTGCCGGTTCAAGTCGTCGAATGGGTCTTAAAACAAAAAAAGAGTTTTTAAAAATTAATGGTAATTTTATTCTCCAAATGTCACTTCATCCTTTTATATTATCAAATATCTTTTCACAGTACATAATAGTCCTGCCAAAAGACGTTATTGAAATCGGGAAGGATATTTTGTCATCTTTGGAGATAAGTTCTTCTTTTACATATGTTACCGGAGGGACTACGCGGCAGGAATCAGTCTACAATGGGCTTCTTGCTTTGGAAGAATCCTTACCTGAAATTGTTTTAATACACGATGGTGCCAGACCATGGGTTAGTGAATCTATTATAGAAAAAGTATATCGAATGACAGCTTTGAAAGATGCTGCTATTCCTGTAATACCTTCCACGAATGCCATGAAGTCTATTAATGCTTCCGGGACTGTGATTACAGATCTGGAAAGAAAATCTACAGTTGCTGCCCAAACTCCACAGGGTTTCTGTTTTAATAAAATTTTGACTGCGCATAAAAAAGCAAGGTATGATCATCTTGATTATGTTGATGATGCGGCAATTTATGGAAAATATATGGGGAGTGTGGAAACTGTGACCGGAGATATTTCAAATAAAAAAATAACATATATATCAGATTTACAAGAGGATTAAATTAGAATGAGGATTTTGCGATGTCTATTGAATTGGTCTGTTAATATGTCGTACCGGAAGAGCAAAGCGATGAGGAACGATCACAGCATTTTTGGCTTTTTTCGCCAGTCTATGACCAATAGATTAGAGAAGAATTATTTTTTAAGTAGAAAATATGGGACAGCGTAAAAAGCTTATGAGAATTGGAACCGGGTGGGATCTTCACCGACTAGCAGAGGGTAGGCTTTTGATTTTGGGGGGAGTCGTTATTCCTTTTAACTTAGGAGAGGAGGCTCATTCTGATGGGGATGTTCTTGTTCATGCGATAATTGATGCTATTTTTGGAGCAGCCGCTCTTGGGGATATAGGAACACACTTCCCTCCTGAAGATAATCAGTACAAGGATATTTCCAGTCTTGTTCTTCTTAAAAAAACAGCAGACCTTCTAATAGAATCCGGATACAGTATAGTTAATCTTGACGCAACTATTATTCTGCAGAAACCAAAATTAAAACCATATATAACGGAAATAAGAGAAAATCTGTCTCATGCCCTTAATCTTCCATTTGAGAACATTTCTATTAAGGCAAAGACTAAAGAGAAAGTTGATGCTGTTGGTGAGGGTAGAGCAATAGAGGCACAGGCATCTGTTCTAATAGAAGAGTTAGATGAATCTTTATGGGTGTAGAGAAGCCTCTTCCTGAGTGGAATTATATTGTCAAGACTTTAAGGAAAATTTCAAAGGCTAGTGTAACTCCAACAGTTTTTGACTACTCCTACAGAAAGAGTACACCTTTCCAGATACTAATCTCAACTATTATATCCCTCC
>JALTGJ010000042.1 GCA_027077185.1 Spirochaetales bacterium
TAAACTGAAAAATATCAAATTTGAATATAATCCTCTTAATATCGATAAAATTAATAAATGGGATAATACACTTAGATTTGAAATTGAAAAACTGCTCCAGGAAATTGTAAGCAACATACTAAAACATGCAGAGGCAGAGACTGTCTATCTGAAAATGAAAATAGAAGATAATACTATATATATTGATATTGGAGATGATGGCAGAGGTTTTAATTATAAAGAAAAAAAACAAACAGGATTTGGGATTAAAAGTATAATAACAAGAGCAGAAAGACTCAACGGGAAAGTAGAGATAGTTACTTCCCCGGGAAAAGGAACAGCCTATAAAATATTAATACCCAATTTAGAGGGAATAGTAAATGATTAAAATTATTATTATAGAAGATGTTGAAGAGGTTCGCCAGGGATTAAAATATTTACTGAGCCTGGATCCTAATATAGAGGTTTTAAAAACATATTCCATGGCGGAACCTTTTCTGGAGTCTTTTCCCCTGTTTAATATTCCAAATATTGTTTTAATGGATATAGGACTTCCTGGAATAAACGGTATTGAAGCAACAACTGCAATAAAGAAAAAATATCCCAAAATTGACATTCTTATGCTCACCATCTTCGAAGAAGAAGAAAAAATATTAAATGCTATCCAGGCTGGTGCAACAGGTTATGTGCTTAAAAATACAGATCCCGGTGATTTAGTCTCGCAAATTAAAAGTATTTATTCCGGGGGATCACCAATAAGCCCTAATATAGCACGTAAAATTTTAACAGAATTCCGAAAAGACAGGCATTACAATGAAAGAAGAAACTATAATCTGACCCCAAGAGAAAAGGAAATATTTAGAGGCATAGCAGAGGGTTTAACCTATAAAGAGATTAGCATCCATCATAATATTGCCAGTTCTACTGTAAAAAAACACATACTTCATATTTATCAAAAACTGGAAGTTAATTCCAAAGTGGAATTCATTAAAAAAGTAATGGAAGAAGATCTAATTTAGAGGCTTTTGCGACTAATAAAGGGTCCACTAAGACTGCTTAAAGAGGTCTAATCCGTGCCGTTTATTATTTTTTCAACGGAATGGTACCGAAGGGTCATTTCCAGCTATATCTTATTTACTGGTTTTGCAACCAATGGAAATGAAAAAGATTGACAAATATACGCCATTGACTTATATTTGTTTATGACATTTATTGAAACACCTATTTTTACAAAACGTGTAAAAACACTACTATCTGATGAAGCATATAGACTCTTTCAGCATTCGTTGATACTCAGACCTTCATCAGGAAAAGTAATTACAAAGGGCGGTGGTTTAAGAAAGGTTCGCTGGGGAAATAAAGATTCAGGTAAAAGAGGTAGTTTAAGAATTATCTATTTTTGCGATGTAAAAAAAGATACTATTTATTTTCTGTTAATTTATAAGAAAAACGAGCAAGGGAATCTGACATCAAACCAGCTAAAAGTATTGAGAAATGTTATGAAGGAGTATTTAAATGAATGATAATGATTTTAATGATCTTGTTGATAGTATTAAGCAGGCCGGCAAAATAAAAAAGAAAATTATGAAGCCTGGGCGAGTTTTCCATTTCAATCCTATTGATATAAAAAAAATAAGAAAAGAATTACATAAATCACAAAACGAATTTGCTTTTATGATCGGAATTAGTGTTTCCACTTTACGTAATTGGGAACAGGGAAGAAGATATCCGGAAGGACCTGCAAGAGCACTTCTTCAGATTGCAGTATCAAATCCGGAAGTTTTTGAAAATGCTCTGGCCTAGTGAGTTTCAAACTCACATTCAAATAACCTGCCTGGTCGCAAAAAGCATTGTAAAAAATACACCAAATGGTGTAGTAAATAGTTAGATACAATAATTACCTGTTAAAATAACCTCATTTAGGTGAATAGACAAATGCTCCTTACTGTTGTCTTATAAAATTAGAATAAATATCTATGGAGGATAAAATGGGTACAGAAAAGAAAAAAGGATTATTTGACTGGTATTTTAAGTCAAATCTTCTTATTCGAATTCTAATTGGTCTGATTTTGGGAGCTATTGTTGGTATTTTTGCAGGGGAATCAATTCTATGGGTAAATCCATTGGGGAGCCTTTTTGTAAACTCCCTTAAGATGATAGTAATGCCTGTTATTGTGGCATCATTAGTAGTAGGTGCTGCCAGTATTAATCCTGCAGAACTGGGAAGAGTTGGTGTAAAAATAATTATCTTTTACATGATTACATCAGCCTTTGCAGTAGCAATGGGTCTTTTAATGGGTAATATTTTTAAACCAGGAGCAGGCTTAGCTTTGGGAAGTGCAGCAGATGCGGCTGGTAGAGTTCTTAAACAGCCTAAATTTATAGATACACTTATTGCAATTATTCCCAAAAACCCCTTTGGGGCCATTGCATCAGGTGCAGTTCTTCCTACAATATTTTTTGCAATAATATTTGGAATCGGCGTATCGTATCTTAAAGCCAGCTCTGATGAAAGACTAAAAAAATCCGGTGAAACCCTGTTTATGGTTTTTGATGCTTCTGCAGAAGTTATGTATATGATTGTTCGATGGGTACTTGAGTTTGCACCAATTGGTGTATTTGCTCTTATCTCTGTTGTTTTTGCAAAGCAGGGTCCAAAAGTTATCGGTGCACTGGGGACAGTAACCATAGCTGCATTCCTGGGATATATACTGCATGTAGTAATTATTTATGGTGGCCTTCTTCTAATTAATAAACTTAGTGTGGCAAAGTTCTTTAAGGGTGCAAAAGGCCCAATGATAACAGCTTTTGTTACAAGAAGCAGCAGTGGAACACTACCTGTTACTATGGCTGATATTGATAAGAACCTGGGTGTTTCCAGGAAAATATACTCTTTCACACTACCTTTAGGGGCAACCATAAATATGGATGGAACTGCCATCTATCAAGGTGTGTGCGCTCTATTTATTGGTTTTGCAATTGGAATGCCACTGGACTTTGCTCAGCAGATTACAGTTATTTTAACTGCTGTACTGGCTTCCATTGGAACAGCAGGAGTTCCTGGAGCAGGTGCAATAATGCTCCTTATGGTCTTGAATTCGGTAGGTCTTCCTGTTGAAGCCGGAACTCCGGTTGCTGCTGCATATGCCATGATCCTTGGAATTGACGCTATTCTGGATATGGGTAGAACAAGTGTTAATGTTACAGGTGATATGGTAGGAACAACTCTTGTTGCAAAGAGTGAAAAAGAACTTGATATGGCTAAATGGAAATAATAGAATATCGCTCATAATTCTATTTTGGGGGAGGAGGATTAACTTCCTCCCCGTTTTTTTTTTAAGAGGATAGAGGAAAAAGATGACAAAACTTATCTGTTCAAAATGCAGGAAAGAATACTCACCATCGGATCCTGTATGGAAATGCAGCTGTGGAGGAATTCTGGACATTGAACATACTCTGCACATTAATCCAAAAAAAATAGAAACAAAGTTTACCGGAATGTGGAGATACAGAGAAGCTATACCCCTGGATGATACCAGTAATATAATTAGTTTCTCAGAAGGTTTTACTCCATTATTGGAGGTTGATACGGGTTTAGGTAAACTACTTATAAAACAGGATCATCTTTTCTCCACAGGTTCTTATAAAGACAGGGGTGCCTCTGTAATAATTAGCAAAGTTAAAGAGCTGGGAATAAAAAAAATTGTGGAAGATTCATCCGGAAATGCAGGAGCAGCTATTGCTGCATACTGCGCTAAAGCAGGTATAGAGTGTGATATCTATGTTCCGGAGAGTACTTCCAGCGGAAAACTGGCTCAGATTGAGTTATATGGAGCTAATCTTCATAAAATACCCGGCTCCCGGGAAAACACTGCAGAAGCAGTTATGGAAGCTGCAGAAAAAAACTACTATGCCAGCCACTCCTGGAATCCATGGTTTTTTCAGGGAACAAAAACTTTTGCCTATGAAATTTGTGAACAGCTTGGGTGGAAACCTCCGGCTATAGTAATACTGCCTGCAGGAAATGGAACACTTTTTCTGGGTGCATATACAGGTTTTAGAGAACTTAAAGAAATGGGAATTATTACAGAACTACCAGAAATGATTGCTGTTCAGAGTGCAAACTGTGCACCTTTGTATACCAGCTTTATAAACAACAGACAATTTCCAGCCACAGTCGAATCAAGACCAACTCTAGCTGAGGGCATTGCCATAGCAAAACCAATAAGAGGAACACAAATTCTTGAGGCGGTACAAGCAACAAAGGGTAAAATTGTTTCGGTTAGTGAAGAGAATATAAAAGAGACTCTAAAAAAAGTAATAAAAATGGGTTACTATATTGAACCCACGAGTGCTGCAGTTATAGCAGGGGCACTGGATTATCAAAAAATGAACAGTAAAAATCTTGTGGATAAAATTGTAGTTACTGTTTTTACAGGACATGGTTTAAAAAGTACTAATAAACTATTAAAATTAAATTAAGGATACTGAAGTGAAAAATGAGAAGATTATAATAATAGGGGGCGGAGTAGGTCCTGCTGCAGGTACATTACTCCACAATTATATAATCGAAAACACCCTTACTGATGGAACTGATCAGGATCATCTGGATGTTTATCATTTTTCGAGATCTTCTGATATTCCGGATAGAACTGATTCCCTTGAAAACGGAACAACAGAACGGCCTGTACTTGGTATGTATAAAACTTTTGAAATTGCTGCTTCAGCTATTAATATTGATAATAAATATGCAGTAGGTGGAATTCCATGCAATACTTTTCATGCACCCGAAATTTTTGAAAAATTTAAAAAATTAATGAAAGAATTTGAACCTGAAATTAAAATAGTTAACATGATAGAGGAAACCGTAAAAGGAATACTTAAGAATTATCCCGAAGTTCGGAAGGTAGGTATTTTGTCTACAACAGGAACAAGAAAGACAAAAGTCTATGCAAACCATTTTCAAAAAAATGGACTTGAAGTAATCCAGGTTCCGGAAGATATACAAGCAAAACTCCATGATTCAATTTATAACAAGGAGTGGGGAATTAAAGCTCAAACTCCAGTCAGTACCCAGGCAAAATCAAACTTTGAAGAATATTCCCGATACTTAATTAATAATGGAGCCGAAATAGTAATTTTGGGATGTACCGAAATTCCCCTGGCTCTTCCTTATAAAAAATACAAAAACATCCCACTTATCGACCCAATGGTTTCCCTGGCACGAGCCTTAATAAGGGAAGCAAATATTATAAAACTTAAATTGGATTAAGATTTGTATTTTGCAACACCATCTATGTAGAGATCACCCCCATAGGAATCATTGATTACTATTAAGGGCATATCTTTTACTTTTAGTTTTCGAAGAGCTTCAGTACCAAATTCAGGGAAAGCGATTATTTCCGATTCTACTATCGATTTGGAAATAAGTGCAGCTGCTCCGCCTGTTGCACCAAAATAAATGCCGCATTTTTCAACTATAAGTCTTTTTACATTCCCAGACCGCGGTCCCTTACCGATCATCCCTTTCATTCCTGTTTCGAACATTTCAGGAACAAAAGTATCCATTCTATAGCTTGTAGTTGGACCTGCAGAACCAATAATTCTACCCGGAGGGGCAGGAGACGGTCCAACATAGTAAATAACAGAACCTTCTACATCGAAGGGAAGCTTATCTCCACTTTTTATCATATCCATTAGACGTGCATGAGCCATATCCCTTGCGGTATAGATTATTCCGCTTAAAAGAACCGCATCACCAATTCGAAGTGTTCGTATTAGTTCTTCTGTTAAAGGAGCCTCGATGTGTTTCACTGTTTTATTCATTTAAAGTACCCTCGTTACTACCCTGGCGGCATTACATTGAATATTTACAGCAACAGGAAATGTTGCAATATGTCTGGGAAAAACTTTAATAAAAAGATCAAGGGCAGTAACCTTCCCTCCAAGTCCCCCAGGGCCAATTCCAAGCCTGTTTACCTCTTCCAGCCATTCAGTTTCCAAAGCAGCTATTTCAGGATCACTATTCCGTTCTCCAATTTTTCGTAAAAGCGATTTTTTGGCCAGATATGCAACATAATCAAAAGTGCCTCCTACCCCTACTCCAACAATAATTGGAGGGCAGGGGTTCCCTCCGGCCATTTGAACGGTCTCCAAAATAAATTTTAATACTCCCTTCACACCATCAGATGGTTTCATCATTTTTAACCGGCTCATATTTTCTGCTCCGCCGCCTTTAGGCATAAGAGTAATTTTAATTTTATCTCCGAAAACTAAATTTGTATGAATAATCGCAGGAGTGTTATCATTTGTATTTACAGGGTTTGTTAAAGGATCTTTTACAATGGATTTTCTTAAGAAACCTTTTGTATACCCCTCGCCTACCCCTTTATTAACTGCATCATAAATATTACCGCCTCTTAGTTTTACATCCATCCCAATTTCCAGATAAACAACAGTAAAACCTGTATCCTGACAGATGGGTATTTTTTCCTTCTCTGCAATAGACTGGTTATCAATCAGCTGCCTTAAAACAGCTTTACCAACAGGAGATTCTTCTCTATCAAGAGAGGAATTCAGCGCATTACTAAGTCCGCAGTCAGCAACAATATTTGCTTCAATGGACATTTCTTTCACTGCCAGGGTAATTTCTTTAAGGTCAATTTGTCTCATAGACTAACCCTAAGGGTTTTTATATTATTTGTAAATGGACATACGCTAAATTCCATCTTGCAACAAAAGACACTTAGTGCTAGCATGTCCTGCAATGAAAACATATGAAGAAATAAACGAAAAAATTGTATCAGGAAATGCTGTTGTGCTGACAGCAGCGGAAATTATAGATTACGTGGAAGAAAAAGGCATAGAAAAAGCTGCAAAGGAAGTTGATGTTGTAACAACTGCAACATTCGGACCAATGTGCTCCTCGGGATGTTTTCTGAATTTTGGACACAGTACTCCCAAAATAAGAATTACAGAGGCATGGATAGACGATGTTCTGGCATATTCGGGAATTGCTGCAGTAGATCTATACATGGGCGCAACCCAGCTTAGGCATAATGACCCTGCAAATCTGGATTATCCCGGAGAGTTTAAATTCGGCGGTGGACATGTAATCGAGAAACTAATCAGAGGGGATAAACTCCAGCTTTTTGCACTTTCCTATGGAACGGATGAATACCCTTTAAAAGAAATTCGTACAGAATTTTCCATTGAGGATCTTAATCAGGCTACAATGGTTAATCCAAGAAACTGTTATCAAAACTATAATGTTGGAATAAACACCTCAAATAAAACTATTTATACATATTTGGGTAAGCTTAAACCCAATATGGGAAATCTTACCTATTCATCTGCAGGGCAGCTTTCACCCCTTTTAAATGATCCCCTGTATCAGACAATTGGAATAGGCAGCTCTGTATGGCTGGCAGGGGCCAGGGGCCATGTATATTCCGAAGGAACCCAGCATGCATCCGCTGTTGAGAGGACGGATAATGATGTCCCGGCAGAAGGAGCAGGAACCCTTGCTCTTACCGGAGATATGAAAAAAATGAATGCAGATTTTGTAAGAGGAGTAAGTTTTAAGGGTTACGGAGTATCTCTTGCCCTGGGAGTGGGTATTCCAATACCTATCTTAAATGAGGATATTTTACAAAAAACAACCATTAAAGACAGGGATATTAGAGCTCAGGTTATTGATTACGCTTTGGACTATCCTATGAAAACAGGAAAGGTTCTAACTACTGTAAACTATGAAGAACTAAAATCCGGTTCTGTAAATATACTGGGTACAAATGTGGAAGCATCTTCTCTGTCTTCTTATGAAAAAGCAATTACTATTGCAGAAATATTAAAGTCGGAAATACATGATGGAAAGTTTACTCTTAATAAACCATATAAACAGCTTCCACCTAATCAGAGTATGAAATCTTTGAAAATCGGGAAATAAAATATGGAAACAAAAAAAATATTACTTACTTTTAATAAAAATGCTGTAGAAAAGCCAATTGTATATCATTTGGTTAAGGACTTCGATCTAATTATTAATATTTACAGAGCCAGTATAAGCGCAGAAGAGAAAGGACTTATGGTTCTTGATATAACAGGCTCTAAAGAGATGATAGAGGCAGGGATTGATTTTATTGTTTCACAAAATGTAAAAATTGAGGATGCCCAAAAATCCTTCAGATGGGATTCTGATCTATGTACTTCCTGTGGTAACTGTTTAACCCACTGTCCGGTTAATGCACTCCACATAGAAAACAGAAAAACAATGAAAGTTGAATTTAATGAAAAACTATGCATAGACTGTATGGGCTGTATTCCAAACTGTCCTTTTGAGGCATGCGGCTCAATATTCGAAAACAACTGGTAGAGAAATGAGAACCTTCAGCAGATTCTCTTACAGAGACGCAGACTACAGAATATGTACAAATAATTTAGAACTGGTTACGGGCTCAATAATTAAGCAGCGTGAAATACTGGAAAAATACATTATTACAAACCCGGAATTCTTAAGTTCCCTGGCACCTGTCCCTTCTCTTGCAGATTTTGCCCCGGGCATTGCTAAAAGAATGCAGAAAGCTAGTCTTTTTACAGATGTGGGTCCTATGGCAGCTGTTGCAGGGGCAATTGCCCAGTTAGGGGTTGAATCCTGTACTGAAAAAACTTATGGTTCCAACCAGTCAGAAGCAATTATCGAAAACGGCGGGGACATTTATATGGTCCTGAAAAAAAAACTTATTCTGGGTATACACAGTGATGTAGATGCTTTGAACGGAAAGCTGGCATTCCTTATACAGCCGGAAATGACACCCCTGGCGGTATGCTCCTCTTCCAGCACAATGGGACATTCACTGAGCCTGGGGGACTGTAATCTCGCAACTGTTTTTTCAAAGTCAGCTGCTCTGGCAGATGCTGCTGCAACAAAGGCCTGTAATATGGTAAAAAAAGAAGAAGATATTCAAAATACCCTAAATTCGATATCTGCAATACCTGGCATTTCCGGTTTATTAATAATTAAAAACGAAAAAATTGGAATAGCAGGAGAACTTCCGGAAATAGTATCAAATGCCGATACGGATATGATAAATAAAATTACCCGCCACAAGTAGGGCACATAGTAGGGACAGTCACCCAGGATTTGCTTTGCAAACCCTGGGTGGCTGTCCCTACGAAATCTAACGCCTTCGTCCGAAAATCCTCAACATAAAAAGGAAGATATTTATAAAATCAAGGTATAGTTTAAGTGCACCCATAATTGAGAATTTTATATACTGATCTTCTGAGACAGAACCAGCACGGGCACTCAACTGCAATATTTTTTGAGTATCATAAGCTGTCAGACCCATAAAAACCAGTACTCCAACATAAGAAATTAAATAGTACACTGCAGGACTTTTTAAAAAGATATTTATTACAGATACTATTATTATTCCAAGAACACCCATCATTAAATAATGGCCCATTCCGGAAAGATCTCTTTTAGTTGTCATCGCATAGAGACTCATGGCACCAAAGGTTGCTGCAGTGGTAAAAAAAGCCAGTGAAATAGTAGCTCCTGTATAGGCAAGAAAAATAACGGACAGGGTAACGCCATTTAGTAGAGCGTATAAAGCAAAAGCCATGGTTGCGGCTGTTGCACTCATTTTGTAAATTCGTGCCGAAAGGTACATAACAAGTGCCAATTCAGCAATTATAGTTCCAAAGAAAAGAATCTGGTTTGATATAAATGCAACCATAAGAGATTGATTTGAAGACATACCAAAAGCAACAACTCCTGTAAGAGCAAGCCCTGCTGTCATCCACAGGTACACATTTTTTATCAGACTTCTATCTCTGGCTGCTGCATTGGAATACGTTTGTTCGCTACCGTATATCATTGTTAGGCTCCTTAAAACAATTTTGTGGATATAATATACGAATATTTATTTGAATTATCAATTAAAATAACAATTTCTCTGTCCTGGAATCGTAATAATTCATTTGATTGGAATTGAAATCAATCCAGACAGTATCATTGACATTAAAATTTGCGAAACCATTTATTTTCAGAGTTAACTCCAGATCCTCTTTTTTTACAGTTATTATTGTTTCCGACCCTGCAGGAAGTACCGAATAAATTGTACATTCCAGCCAGCCGGCATTACTTTCATTTTTAATTTTAATTTCTTCCGGTCTGATTGTTACTATAATATCTCTGTCTATATATTCAGAATCTATTAATATCTTTTTCTTTAGTAATCCGCATATAAAAAATTGTTCATTGTTTTCCAATGAGGTATGCCCTTCAAATATATTAATTTGAGGTGAACCGACAAATTTTGCAACAAAAAGATCTGCTGACTTTTTATAAATTTCTTCCGGTGTGCCTATCTGTCTAAGAACACCTTTGTCCATAACTACAATTCTATCTGATAATGTCAGTGCCTCATTTTGATCATGAGTAACATATACAGTGGTCGCCCCCAATTCGAAGTGAAGACGTTTTAATTCTGCCCTCATTCCAATACGAAGCATGGCATCCAAATTTGAGAGTGGCTCATCCATTAAGAAAATCTGAGGCTCAGCTGCAACCATTCGTGCTACAGCAACTCTCTGCTGCTGTCCTCCGGACAGCTCTGAAGGATACCGTTCTTCCAGCCCCTCAAGCTGAACTTTTTTAAGAGCATTTTTAACGATTACCTCAATTTTGTCTCTGGAAATCTTTTTCTCTTCCAGACCTAAAGATATATTTTTTCTTACTGTCATATGAGGCCATAGTGCATAACTTTGAAAAATAAAACCCAGATCCCTTTTCTCAGGTGGAACATATAGACCCTTTGTAAGAGAGAAAAAAGTTGTATCTCCTACAATTATTTCACCTGTATCCGCATCTTCAAGACCTGCTATCATCCTTAAAGTTGTAGTTTTACCACAACCGGAAGGACCCAGGAGGGTGAGAAACTCACCCTCTCTGATATTTAATGTTAGATTACGTACAGCGGGTATTCCGCTGTACGACTTACTTATATTTGAAAGTACTATCTTATCCAAGATCTTTCCTTTTTTAGTTACCAGCTTCCTGAATCCAGAAATCCTGAACTTTTTGTCCTTCAAACCACATAAAATCAGGATCTACAAACCAGCTATTCAGATCATACCATTTTTCACCACCCTTAGCTACAGGCACTGTATCTCTTGGACTTTTTGATCCCGGAGAATAATAGGGGCCTAAACCCTGAAGAAGTCTGGCACTCTCCCCTTCATTATAAGGTTGAGAAATTACAGTATCTTTCGTAATACTAATGTCTCCAAGAAGGAAAGCTGTAAAAAGTTTTGCCGCATTGGGATGGGCAGCCTGTCTCGCAATTCCTGTATATACTGGAGTAATAATATTTTCAAAAGGTGTAAGAGGAGTTACAAGTGCATTAACATATCCCTTGGACTCATTATACCTTATATAAGTATAACCTATTATTGAAATAGGAGGATCAGTCTGTCCCTTTGCACCTGAAGCTTTTGCAACCTTGCTGCCTGAACCCAATATTACAAGATCATTATGAAGGAGTCTGTAGATAAATTCATAACCTGCATCCTGAACACCATCATGAAGCTCTATATCCTTTCCAGTCAAATCTTTATAGGCTTTGGCAAATTCATCTGCATGCTGAACCATAGTCCACAAACCCATTTTGTTTGATAGGGATTTCATAGGATCTTTTACAACAATTTTCCCTCTCCATTTCTCTTCTGTAAGCTCCCAAACATTTGAAATTGGAGGAGTATCACCATATGCTTCTTTATTATACATTAGCACATAACCTTCAACAATTCTGTTTAAAAGAGGCTCTCTATACTCTTTAGGAATTTGATCTATGAACATAGATGGAACAAAATTAACAAGTCTATAATTGTTCAGCAGTTCATGGATAACCTGACCGGAACCCCCGGTTGTAATAAGATCTGCATTAAACAGATTTGCATCCTGCTCACTTATTGTCTTTTCTACAGTGCCCACAGATCCAAGATCATGGCTTAACACCTTGATTCCAGGATATTTCTCCTCGAATACGGCAGCAACTTTTTCAATTCGGGAGGATGAAGAATAAATGACAAGCTTTCCTTCTTTATTTGCAAGCTTCTCAATTTCATCCCAATCCTGAGTTCCTTCATAGGGTCCAAGTTTTGCTTCCTGTAACCATGAATCCATTTCCGGGGGATAAGTAACAGATTCTTCTTTTGCCCCAGCAGCAAATATATTAAAACTGCTGCCTGCGATCATAAAAATGATCAGTAAAATTAAAAATTTTTTACCCATAATGCTCTCCTTTAGTGATAGAGGCAAGTAACAACGAAGTTGCGACCAGCCTTTAAAATATAATATTACGTAATCAGGACTCCTTTATACCCAAAACTCCACGGGCACCAAAAAACCTTCTTACAATAAAATTCGCACTGACAATTATTAACATTAAAATAAGGGTCACCCCATTTGCATGCTGTACCATATCCTGATCAGTATAAGCAAAAATAATAGAGGTCAGGAGCCTTGTACTTGGTGTAACCAATAGAATTATTAAAGAAAGTTCTCTCATGGATGTAATAAAGGTTAGAATCATACCAGAGAAAAACCCGCTTTTAGAAAGTGGGAAAATAATTTTTCGAAAACGTGTAGCCCATGGAATACCCTGGGTTTGGGCAACCTCTTCAAGAGACTTATCTATCTGAAGAATAGCACTTATACCTGTTCTGGAGGAAAATGGCATATTTTTAACAATCACAATAAGCAATATCAGATAAAAAGTACCGTATAAGGCAGGTATGGGACCAAATGGATGGGCAAACATACTTAAATAAATTGCTCCCATAGCTATGCTGGGAAAAACATAGGGTGCAAAGGATACAGCTTCCAGGGTTTTGGATAATCTTGTCCCCCGGCTTCTAACTACAGCATAACCTATAAGCAGCCCTATAAATGCATTTAAAACCGCTGCTAGAATACCAAGTTTCAAACTGTTAAGAACTCCCCCCCCAATACCTACATTTTTGAATATTCCCGGCTGACCGCTGGCAAGTTCATATTTCCCTTCACCAATCCAGAAATGCAATGTAAGATTTGAAAAAGAATAATCATCGGGAAGCAACATAAAAGTATTCCAGGCAAGAAGCACTACAGGAAGGACTATTACTATTAAAAGAAAAACTGAAACCATAATTATTACTGGTATTTTCATTGATCCCAGTTTATTTAATCTACTCCGAAACCCTTTGCCACCCATTGTAACAAAGCTTTTTCTTTTACCTATTATTCTGCTATTAATATAAATTGCTGCAGCTGCAAGAACGACCAATACCAATGCAAGGACAAATGCATCCCCCTTGCTACGGGCGTTAATAGAGGCATAAATCTGAGTAGGTATTGTAAAGAATCTTACAGGAAGTCCTAAAAGAGCCGGAGTTCCAAAAGTTCCCATACTTCTGGAAAAGGTAAGAACAAAGGAAGACCCCAAAGCAGGTAAAACAAGAGGAAAAGTTATTTTTTTAAGTACACTTAGACGGCTGAGGCCGGTTAAAGATCCTGCTTCCTCCAGCTCTGAATTAATGGTTGCCAAAGCTCCTGATACAAGTAGAAATGAATATGCATAGTAATGAAGCCCCAGACACACAATAATGGGGAAGGCACCATAAGAAACCCAATCCGGAGGAACTATACCAAAAACAGCAGTAATCATTCCCGGAGATCCACCGGTTCTGGTATTTTTAAATATTAGAAGCCATGCAAGGGCCATTACCCAGGATGGCATCATATATGGAATAACAATAACACTGTTTAAAAATTTTTTATAAGGAATATCTGTTCTAATAAGAACCCATGCAAGAAGAGATCCAACAAACATAGAAAGAGTTGTAACCCCGACTCCGATAATAAGTGAATTAAGGAAGGGTTTGTAAAAAAGAGCATGAGCAAGACGTCCAACAAAAACTCTGCTGTAGTGATAAAAAGTAAAAGCACCTACCCTGGCACCTCTAACCATTCTTAAATCGTTACGTTGAAAAGTTAATGAAGTAATAATTATCTGTATTAAAGGAACAATCACCAAAAAAGCAAAAATAATAAGAAAAACCACTGCCATAATATAATAGGTTCGATAGCGCAGCTTTGTAAGTGACAACTTTAAACCAACAAGCTTTGTGTCGGGTGTTTCATTTTTTGAGACCATACACCATTAAATCATAATTTGAAAAAAAAGCAAGTAAAATTTTAGAACCAATTGATCAGTAGGTAAAAAATCAGGATCTACCCCTACTGGTGTAAACCATACATTCTGCAATACAGTCATCAACATGGATTTGTTTGAAACATCAATAGACACAAAAACCAGCCCTTTGCATACAATATCTATCGGGATCCTACCAGATTTAACCCTGAAAATCATTGGTCATGTGCAATATTGTATTCATAACATAGCCAATATTGGTTATTTTTAGAACATAAAAAAACCATATATGGTAAAAATTCGAACGTATATTTGACTTTTTATCTATTTATGTGTTATTATAGATAGATATGAAAAGACAGATCTATAAAAAAATACTATCATGGAAAAACAGTGAATACCGAAAACCTCTTTTACTGCAAGGTGCCCGTCAGGTAGGTAAAACATATATTATTAAGGAGTTTGGTAAAAATGAGTATAAGCAAACACTATATCTGAATTTTGAAGAAGATAAATTACTCAATTCTTTCTTTGTGCAAAACCTTGCCCCTGAATCTATAATAGAATCTTTAGAAATTTATATGGATACCCGAATAAATCCCAAAGAGACGCTGATTATTATGGATGAGATACAAGTTTCCGGCGGAGCCTTAAATTCTTTAAAGTATTTTCATGAGAAATGTCCGGAATATAATATAATTG
>JALTGJ010000043.1 GCA_027077185.1 Spirochaetales bacterium
TAGAGAATTAGAGTAATAAGACCTGCTAAAACTGCTGTAATGAAGGCTAATCCCCCTACTGTTATTCCCAGGGGTAATGACTCGATTAGTTTTACTATGGTCTCCATATCTATCTCCTTTCTGACTATATCAGGGTCACTCTATTTTGTTTTTCCCTGTTTAGCTTTCTTAGCTCACTTGTTTTAAAACACTAAAAATATGTAAGGGTTTATCCTTGCCTTTAACCTTTACCGGTTCAAGTTCTTTCAGTTTAAAATGATCTCCAAGGAGGTCCCTTGTCTGTTGTGTAATTATTACTTCTCCCGCTTTGGCTACACCTTCCAGTCTTGCTGCTACATTCACAGTATCCCCAATCACGGAAAAATCCATTCGCCGGGAACTACCCAGGTTTCCTGATATTAAGGGACCACTATGCATTCCAATACCAACCTGAAGATGTGATGCCTTCCCATGGAAAAATTTACGGTTTTTTGATTTTACAAGTTCCTGTATTTCTACAGCACAGCCTACTCCTGAAATAGCATCTTTATCTGCATTTACAACAGGAACCCCCCATGCTGCCATTATACAGTCACCAATAAATTTATCTATATAACCATTGTATTTTATAACTATTTCTACTGCCTCACTAAAGTATTCGTTTAGAATTTCAATTATATATTCAGGTTCCTTTCCTTCGCTGAATGATGTATAACCTCTTATATCAGCAAAAAAAACTGTTGCATCTTTTTTACTTCCTCCAAGCTGTACCAGTTCGGGAGATTCCATAAGATTTTTTAGAACATCTGCAGACATATATCGGGCAAACATATCTTTAACTATTCTTCTTTCTTCAACTACCTGATTCATTTGCTGTTTTAATTCCTGTTCACTTGACTGATCTGTAAATAGAAGGGTTAATCCCTCATGTTTCCCCATCCGACCTTTTAAAGGAGAAATATTCAGTGCAAAATCCATTTCTCTGTCAATTCCGCTGTAGATTCCTTCCAGACCAAGAACTTTTTTGTGATTTGAAGCTGTTGAAGTAATTTCCTTTCTAATTTTTTTACTGAGTGTTTTATTAAAGCAGGACTCTATATTCTGACCAATGTTGTCGGGGTTCATTCCCAGACGCTCAGCCGCAGCCTGATTAAAGTAATGGATATCACCCTTGTTATCTGTAGTAATTAGGAGGTTTGTCATTGAGCTGAAAATACTTTCCTGATATCTTTGGAGAGCTTCAATTTCTTTAAGTTTTTGTTTTACTTCCTGATATAGTTCAACATTATGTACCATACCTCCGGAAAGTTTTGTGAATGCATCCAGAAAATTAAGTTTATTCTTTCCATAGTAATATTCTTTTTTAGAGTTGAGAAATAAGATACCAATTTTTCTTTTTGCAGTATTTAAGGGAAGAACTATTGAGCTATTCATTGAATTATTCAGCAGACCCTCGTTAAAAAATACATTGTCTTTTTTATGAAGAATTAATGCTTCACCACAATCCTCCATAAACTTAATTAACTCTGAGTTCAGATCCAGAGACTGTGGAATATCATACTTTCCCCTTTTGAAGATCATTTTTAATTCCTGTTTAGCCGTTTTGTTTACAGGATATGCATACAATGCCCCAATTTCAGATTTACTAATATCCTGAGCCTGTTCAACGAGAATAGTAATAAGGGAAGTACGGCTTTGATCAGTTGTAAGGAGAGCACTTGCTCTTACAAGTTCTTCAATAGTGGCAATACCCACAAAATTTTACCTCTTTGTCCTTTGGAAACAGGTGCTGAACTGTATAGACTTAACTTTCCCAAGTGTATTATTTATAATAGTAACTTATTTGTATGAAATCAACAACTATATTTATTAAAAGGTGATCCTATATGTAATCTACTTGACAATGAGTAAAAATGGCATGACTATATATACAGCTTAAGTTGCAGGAGATTATATATGAAATATCTTGTTGTTGATGATTCTGCTGTTATGCGCAGAATTCATAAGAATATACTTATTGAAAATAAGGTTCCGGAAGCTCAAATTTTTGAGGCGGAGAATGGAGAAATTGCAGTTGAGATTTCAGAAAAAGAGGATATTGGTCTTTTCCTTCTTGACTGGAATATGCCAAAACTGGATGGTTTGAAGTTTGTAAAAATTATTCGTTCAATTGAAAAATATGAAGATACACCAATAATAATGATAACTTCAGAAGCCGCTAAGTATAATGTTGTTGATGCAATTTCTGCAGGTGTTACTAACTATGTGGTTAAGCCCATAAAAGGTGATATCCTATGGGAGAAAATAAGCAGGTATATAAAATGAAAGCAAAATATATTAACCCTTTTATTACTGCATCAATGAAATTATTTAAGGAATATCTTGAACTTGAAGTTAAAAGCGGAACTCCTGTTGTTCTTGAAGATCCCCAGTCTCTGGATGAGGTTTCCGGCATTATTGGTCTTGCAGGAGAAACTACAGGATCAGTTGTTTTAAGTTTTTCAAGGGATACTGCTGTAAATATTATTTCAAAATTTGCCGGGCATACCTACCAGGCCCTGGGAAGTGATGTTTTAGATGGTGTTGGGGAATTAATAAATATAGTTGCAGGAAATGCAAAAAAGGATCTTTTGGATTTTAAAATTCTAATATCTCTTCCAGGGGTAATAACAGGGAATGATTATCGTATCCACTGGCCTGAAAATGTACCTGTAATTTCTGTTCCATTTAACACCTCTATGGGGAACTTTACTCTTAATGTCTCTCTTAGAGATGCAGAATGAAGCTTATTTCTATTCGATTTAAGGTTGTTTTTACAATTATTCTTGTATTACTGGTAAGTGTGTCTCTTTTAATTTTTATTACTGTTTCGAATCAGCAGAGAAATCTTCTGGATGCCATGAGAAATAATCTTTCAGTTAATAATGGTATACTGAATACTGTAATTGATAACCTTATGCTGAGTGGAGAAGCCCCTATTGCCAATAAGACTATGAGTGATTTACGTAGATCACCTGAGTTTAAGGATATTGAAATATATCGTACAGATGGAACTGTAGCCTTTAGTGACTATACAACTTTGGATCAGGTTAATTCTAATCAGGATATTATTAAATTTGGGAAAACCCCCAGAGTTGAAGTCCGAATGATTGATAATGCAGGTTTTCAGAATGTATTAAGTACTAATACACCTAAAACTGTAGAACTTTTAAGTACAAAAGAAATGGAGTATTTTTTCCCTATTATAAATGGTCCTGATTGCAGAGTTTGTCATGGTACGGAAAATTTTCTTAGGGGAGTTGCTCATTATAAAATATCTGTGGAGGAAGTCTTTCATCAGATAAACAGTGCAAGAAATATGTTAACAGTTTTCTTTTTGATTACTGCCATTGTAATTTCTATTATACTTATATGGATGATGCAGAGAATTGTAATCAAACCTGTACTTTCTATAAGCAGTACTGTTGCAGAGGTGGGCAATGGCAACCTGGATATCAGGTCCCATATTAAGTCCAGGGATGAATTGGGTTTGCTTGGAAGTAAACTTAATGATATGATATCAGGGTTAAAGGAAAAACGTCATCTGGAACTTGAAAACAGAGAGATTGAGACTCGAAATAAGGAGAATAAGAAGTATCTTGATAATATTAATGAGGGTCTTCTTCTTCTTAATCCAGATTTCACAATTTCAAAACAGTATTCCAGGTTTGTAACAGTTCTCTTTAACAGGGAAGAAATAACAGGATTAAAATTATCGGAATTTATTTATCCTGATGCTGATAAATTTGTAGAAGAAAGAAAAGAACTCGATCAGTTTGTTAAAATGGTTTTTGAAAAAACCAAGACTGATATGGAAATGATTCTTAGTATTAATCCCCTTTTTAATAAAAACCTGGATATAATTTCTCCAGACGGTGAGCTTTCTAAAATTATAATCGATGCTCATTTTCAGCGTATTTTTAAGGGAGATAAAGTTGAAAATGTAATGGTTATTTTTGAAGATCGAACAAAAATTATTAATATAGAGCATGAGCTGGAAACTGCAAGAAAGAAAAGCCAGAGCGAACTGGAGCAAATTGCAGTAATTCTAAAAGCAGGGCCTGAATCTTTTCTTGAATTTGTTAAGGATGCAGAGCAGTATCTATCTGATTCGTTGTTAGCTTTATCATCTATAGAAACCCCCGAATCCCTGGCCAGGATACTTCGTAATTTGCATTCTTTAAAGGGTAGTGCCCGGTATATGGACATACTGCTAATTGCAGATAAAGCACATGAGACAGAAAGCCTTATTTCAGATTTTAAGGATACAGGGTTTGATGAAAAGAATAAATTAATTATTAAGAATAATCTAAGTGAAATAGGTACAGAGCTTGGTCAAATAGGCGATATTACCAGTAGATTTAGCAGTTTTGGTAAAATATCAGGGTTTCCTGCTACTTCCAGGATCGAACAGTTTTTTGCTACACTGAAGAGAATGGCAGAACAAATTTCTAAAGAACTGGATAAAGATACAGTTCTTGTAACCCGAAGTAATTTGGTTGATTTTCCTTATCTGAAACAAATGAGAGATCCTATTATTCATCTGATTCGAAATTCCCTGGATCATGGAATTGAGGATAGTTTTGAGCGACTTTCCTCTGGTAAAGATAAAACTGCTGTTTTAAAGCTGGAAATTGGTATTTTAAGGGATGGATCTTTTTCTGTGGTTGTAGCGGATGATGGAAGGGGTATAGATTTTAATTCAGTCAGGAAACGAGCATTGGAAAAAGGTTTAATAGGAAATTCTGATATTTCAGATAAGGATCTTGCGGAGATGTTATTTTCATCCAGTTTCAGTATTAAATCTGAGATAAGTTCAATTTCCGGACGTGGTGTCGGGCTGGATGTTGTATCTGAAGTTGTAAAGTCATTGAAGGGTACTATTTCAATAGCCACTTCAAAAGCGAAAGGAACTAAGTTTATAATAAAATTACCTTCTATAAAAACTATTTAACCGGAGGAACTGCTATGAAAAAGGCTATTTTGTTCATTCTTGTAATTGTTTTAGGTTCATGTTCCAAATCTATTGAACCGGATACAAAACCATTGGAGACCGGTCAAATAAGCGGTACAGTATTATGGAATAGAATTACTGAGGAAGCTGATTATAAATCATATTCTTTCTGGCCCGGACATGAAGGCATTCAACCTGGCCAATCTCCTCATGGTGCTTACCATAGAATTTATATTAATA
>JALTGJ010000044.1 GCA_027077185.1 Spirochaetales bacterium
GGTACAGTATTATGGAATAGAATTACTGAGGAAGCTGATTATAAATCATATTCTTTCTGGCCCGGACATGAAGGCATTCAACCTGGCCAATCTCCTCATGGTGCTTACCATAGAATTTATATTAATAAAGTTCTTTTTGATGCTCTCCCTGTTAAAACTAAAATTTCTCCTATTGGTACAATAATAGTTAAAGAAAATTTAAGTTCAGCAAAAGTATTGGATTCTATAACCGTTATGACCAAGGTAAGGAATTATAATCCTGAAATAGGGGATTGGTTTTGGGCAAAGTATTCACCTGAAGGAAAGGTCCTTGCTGAAGGAACCCCTAAGGGATGTATTTCCTGTCACAAAGGAATGTCTGCAAATGATTATGTTATTGTTCGGGCATTGGATACTGACTTGATATTTCAAAAATAACAAGTTATCATCTATGGTATGAAAGATATAAAGGTATTATCTGTTGGTGGTTCAATTGTTGCACCGGATTCTGTAGATACAGGATTTCTGGTAAAATTCAGACAGGCAATTCTAAATTATCTGGATGATAATTTAGAGAGAAAATTAGTTTTTGTTGTTGGTGGAGGAGCCCCTGCCAGATTGTATCAGAAAGCATATAGAGATATTGTTGAAGCACCGGACTCTGAAACTCAGGATTGGATTGGTATAATGGCAACACGCCTGAATGGGGAGCTTCTTAGAGGAGTTTTTTCTGATGATTGTCCGGATCCTGTTGTGGCAAATCCTACTTCAGTAAAGTCCTTTAATGGTAGAGTACTGGTAGCTGCAGGATGGAAACCTGGATTTTCAACTGATAATGACTCTGTTTTACTGGCAGAAAATATTGGTGCGGATACTGTAATTAATTTATCGAACATAAAAAAAGTATATTCTGCAGATCCTAAGCTGGATCCTGGTGCGGTTCCATTGGATACAATAAGCTGGGATGATATGAAAAAGCTTGTAGGTGATAAATGGGTTCCTGGAGTTAATGTTCCTTTTGATCCTGTTGCAACAAAGAGAGCAGCTGAACTGGGACTGACTGTAATTACAGCAGCTGGTAATAATATTGATAACATGAATAAAATTCTTATTGGATCTGACTTTGAAGGCACACAAATAGGACCGGACTAATGGATAGAAAACTAAATTTTATGGATGTGTTTAGTATTGCTTCCGGTGCAATGATAAGTTCCGGAATATTTGTTCTGCCTGCGATAGCCTATGCTCATGTTGGATCAGCGCTATATATTTCCTATTTAATTGGTGGTCTTATTGCACTAATTGGAATTCTCAGTATTGCAGAATTATCAAGTGCAATGCCCAAAGCAGGAGGTGACTACTATTTTATCTCCAGGAGTTTTGGCCCCCTTATGGGTACTATTAATGGATTCCTCAGCTGGTTCGCTCTATCCTTAAAAAGTGCTTTTGCGATTTATGGTTTATCAGGAGTTTTATATATTCTGACGGGTTTTAATATGTCCATAATCGCCTTAATTGCTACGCTGCTTTTTGTTTTTCTAAATATTGTAGGTGTAAAAGAAGCAGCTTTCCTTGAGTTAGTACTTGTAGTTTTTTTAATATCTATAATGATAGCCTATATTATTATGGGCTTCCCTTCTGTAAATTTAGCTCATTTTTCTTCATTTGCCCCTATGGGAGTCAATTCTATTCTATCGACTTCAGCTTTTGTATTTATTTCTTTTGGAGGATTACTAAAGATTGCAAGTGTTGCAGAGGAAGTTAAAAATCCTGGGAAAAATATTCCTCTTGGAATGCTTGTATCTGTAGTTGTTGTGACTATTCTTTATGTTCTTATGATCTTCGTAACTACTGGAATTTTAAAACCGGATGATTTTAAAAATTCTATTCTTCCTGTTTCAGATGCTGCAGAGATATTTGCAGGCAGACCGGGATATATTGCAATTACTATTGCATCCTTTCTTGCCTTTATTACTACAGCCAACGCCGGGATAATGGCTGCTTCCCGTTATCCCCTGGCTTTAAGTCGTGATAAACTGATTCCTGAAGGTGTTTCTATGGTTTCCAAGCGATTTAATACTCCGGTCCTTTCAATTGTTATTACAGGTGTTTTTATAATTCTCAGCCTTCAAATTAATCTTGAAACTCTTGTGAAATCAGCTTCATCTGTTATTCTTATTGCTTACATTTTGTCTAATGTATCTGTAATTATTTTAAGAGAAAGTAAGTTAATTAATTATAAACCAATATTCAGAGTTCCTCTTTATCCATATATACCAATTTTTAGTATTATTATCTACTTATTTTTGTTAGTGGATCTTGGAATGGAAGCCATAGAGCTTAGTATAATATTTATTTTTATAAGCATTCTTGTGTATTTTTTTTACGGTAGAAGGAGGTCTAAAAAAGAATTTGCATTATTATACCTTCTAAAGAGAATAATTGATAGTAAAATGCCGAAACATGGACTGGAAACCGAATTAAGAGATGTTTTGCGTCACAGGGAAGGAATCCTTGACGATAAATTTGACAGTATGGTAAAAGAAGCGGTAGTAATAGATTTAGAGGAAAGGCTATCTGTTGAAACTTTTTTTGAGCAGATTTCCATTCCCCTGGGCAATAAACTTGGAATTGACAGTAAAAATATTTATAAACTTTTAACAGCCAGGGAGAAAGAGAGTACTACTGCTCTAAACCCTTTTGTTTCTATTCCACATGTTATCCTGAGTGAAACTGATATGCTGCATTTAATGATAGTTAGATGCAGAGAAGGAATTAGTTTTACAAAAAAAGCAGATTCTGTAAAAGCAGTTTTTCTTATTATTGGGAATGAGGGCGAGCGTGCCCTTCATCTACGTCTTCTTGCTTCTATTGCCACACTTGTTAAGGAAGAAAATTTTGAACATGACTGGCTTGAGGCTAAAGACGTTAATTATTTGCGGGATATGATATTGCTCAGCAGCAGAAAGAGGTATCCGGGACCAGGTTAAAGGTTGTTTACAGGATAATTGGGTTTGCCTCCTTCCAACACTGCAAGTACATTCATTGCTGCCTTTGTCTTTAGCTCTTTTACAGATTCTGCACTGTACCATGCAGTATGGTCTGATAGAATTATATTATCCAGTTTTAATAGAGGGCTGTTATCCGGAACAGGTTCTTTTTCAAATACATCCAGACCTGCTCCTGCAATTTGTTCTTTTATTAATACCTCTGCTAGAGCATCTTCATCAATAACCCCTCCACGGGATGTATTAATTAGAATGGAGTTTTTTTTCATTAAACTAAGCTGTTTTTCCCCTATCATCATTCTGCTCGTCTCGTTTAGGGGAACATGAATAGAAATATAATCTGATTCAGAAAGAAGGTGCTCCAGTTTAGAAGGGCTGGCTCCTTTATTCCTTATTATTTCTTTTTTAATAAACGGATCGTAAACAAGGACTTTGGAAAATCCAAAGGCACTTGTTTTTTCATGAAACCGTTTTGCAATTGCACCGTATCCTATTAATCCCAGAACTGCACCTTTCATTCTGTGGACAGGTTGACCTGAATGCAGATTCCATTTCCCGACCCGTATCATTCTGTCTTTATAAGCAATCTTTCTTATATTTCCCATTAACAGAGCCAGAGCCTGATCAGAAACATCTTCTATGGAGTAATCCGGTACATTGGAAAGCCATATCCCCTTATGAGTTGCGGCTTCTGTATCCACATTGTCATAGCCCACACCGTATCTTGATATTATTTTACAATTATTCAGATTTGTAATGATATCTTTTGACATTGGAAATAAATTTACAAGTAATGCATTTGCATTTTGTATTTGAAGAATATTATTATTTGTAGATTTGGAATCCAGAATTATAAGTTCTGCATTTAGTTTTTTAAACACTTCTTTTTCTTCTTCATAACTTCCGAATCTATCGTCTGTAACTATAATTTTATACATTTTTCTCCCCTGTTCCAACTATATATGCTGAGTGGTTTCTTAACCAGTACTTCTAGGATTGTGCGATGTGTCCACTTTTTAGGATTTGATGGCTATATTGCGCAGTGTATTATCCCTGGATTAGAGAACAACTACTATTGTAGTCGAAAATGTGGGACAGCGCAAATAGCTTACTTCTTTTCTTACTTGTAAAAAAATTAACTTGTGATACAATGTTACAATTATTTAAACACGATTCCAAATAATGGAACAGTATTATGGAGTTTGTTCGTGAGTAATTCTGTAAAGAAAGCTTTTGAAATTATTAAATTTATATCCGAAAACCAGGGGAAGCTGTCCTTGAGTGAGCTTGGCAGGCAGTTGAACATGAATAAAACAACTATGTTCCGCTACCTGGAAACCCTTGAACTGCTTAATATCCTGGAACGCAGAGATTCCAATTGGTACCTGGGAATTGAATTGTTTTCACTTGGGCATAAAGTGGATGCTAAAAGCCGAATTGTAGATAGGATACATCCTTATCTGCAGGAAATTAGTGTAAGACTGAATGAAACTGTAAATCTTGTTGGTATGTATGATAATTCCGCCCTCTATCTGGATAAGGTTGAGAGTAACAGAGCTTTGCAGATGAGATCTCAATTAGGAGATCATCTTCCCCTTCATTGTACATCTTTAGGTAAGGCCATCCTTTCTACTTTACCAGGGGCTGAAGTAGATAAAATTCTTGGTATTATAAAACTGGAACCCTATACCTCTCACACTGTAACAAGTATCGAAGAGCTTAAAAGTCAGATCGATTTTGTTAAAACAAATGGCTATAGTCTCGAAAAAGAAGAGCTCGAACCCGGTCTGTCCTGTATTGCTGTACCCTTACACATTAAATCTGCCAATTTTTTTGGAGGCCTTAGTTTTTCCGGTTCTCCTGATAGATTTACAGATGAAAAGGTAACAGAATTATCCGGGGAGCTTAAAACCCTTGTAAGTAAAATTTTGACTATGTTTTAACATATAACTTTTCTCTTTACATAGTTTAAAAATGAGATTAGAAATATATCTATGAAAACAAGAATATTTATTTCAACAGGGCATCTAATAGATTCCGGTATTATGTCCGAAATATTTAATACAATTATGAATGAAGGTGCTGATTATGAAGTTACCTCATTTGATATTGGTAAGATAAAAAGTGAAAAGTCCAAACTGGAGTTGGTTCTTAAGTGTAAAGATGCAGATCAGCTTGAAATTCTTTCCAGCAGGCTTACATCTCTTGGAGCCTATGAA
>JALTGJ010000045.1 GCA_027077185.1 Spirochaetales bacterium
GCTATTATGGTGTATTATAGCAACATGGCAAAGAAAGTTCTAATTGTTGATGATGAAGAGCATATACGCAAACTGATTAAGTACAACCTGGAAATGAATGGATATAAAACCACGGCAGTCGCAACAGGAGAGGAAGCTCTTTCCTCTACTTTTGCTTCTCTGCCCGATATAATTGTTTTGGATGTGATGCTGCCGGGGCTTGATGGTCTTGATGTATGCAAAATTCTTTCGGACGATTCACGGACGTCACAGATTCCTATTCTTATGGTTACGGCCAGAGGGGCTGATGAAGATATTGTTTGCGGCCTGGAAGCAGGTGCAGATGATTATATTGTAAAACCCTTTAGTCCAAAAATATTATCTGCACGTGTCAATGCTATATTAAGACGTAAAAGCAAGAATATGAATACCAGTGGATCCGAATCTGTAATTTCTATACATGGGATTCTTATAGATACCAATAAACATGAAGTTAGTATGGATGGTCATTCTGTTATTATGAGCACAACAGAATTTGCAATCCTAGAACTTTTATGCAGAAATCCAGGCTGGGTTCTTTCACGAAATCAAATTATTACTGCAGTAAAAGGCGAAAATTATCCGGTTACAGAAAGGTCGGTGGATGTTCAGATTCTTGGTATACGTAAAAAGCTGGGAAATCTGGGAAAATACCTGGAAACTGTCAGAGGAATTGGATACAGAATAGCAGAGGAGACTGATGAAACAGAAAGTTAATGTCGATACCATGCAAGGGAAAGAACTTGAGGCAGTTTTCTCTGCTCTTGACGAAGCAATTGTTGTTATTGATATCAATACGGTTGTTAAAAAAATAAATACAGCCGCACTTAATTTTTTTAATAGCTATAAGGATGCAGTTCTTGGAAAACCTCTTATAGAACTAACTGATAATAGAAAATTGAATAATCTGGTGACAGAGACCTTATTAAAAAAGAGTGCCCAAAAGAAAAAAGTATTTATGAAAGAGCAACTCCCTTCGAAAGATAAGTTTGAAAAACATAAATTTACCTCCCGGGATCTCTATTTTCAGGTTACTACTTCCTATCTTGAAACAGATGATCATGGCATATTAATTATTCTTGCTCTTCATGATATTACCCAGCTGGAAACTCTCGAGAGAATACGTAAGGATTTTGTTGCCAATGTATCTCACGAATTAAAAACCCCGGTTACTTCAATTCTGGGATTTGTTGAAACACTTAAAAATGGTGCAATTAATAACAGAGAAGATACCATAGAATTTCTGGATATAGTTCAGACCCAGTCACAGCGCCTTGATGCAATTATAAGAGATCTTTTAAGTCTGTCGACTCTTGAATCTTACGAAAATACGGATGTTGAAACTGAAGATCTCCTTTTCTCTGAGGTAGTCTCATCTGTCCGCAAAATATGTAATAAAAAAATTGAAAAGAAGGGAATAATATTTCTGAAAAGTTTTCCGGATGATTTTACTCTAAGGGCGAACTCTCTTCTACTGGAGCAGGCTCTTGTTAATCTTATAGATAATTCAGTAAAATACTGTCCTCAGGGAAGTACTATTACTATAAAGGGTACACGGTTCCCTGATTACTCGCTGATCAGAATTGCAGACAATGGCCCTGGTATCCCGGGAAAAGATATTCCAAGGGTTTTTGAGCGGTTCTATACCGTGGATAAGGCACGAAGCAGGGAACTTGGGGGAACCGGTCTGGGCCTTGCAATTGTCAAACATATAATTCTTGCTCACAAAGGACAGATAAGCCTCAACAGCGGTGAAGGGAAGGGAGTTGATTTTATTATCCGGCTCCCTTTGATATATAAATAAAGGAAAAACATTATGAAAGAAAAAAAGACGATAGCACTTGTGGCTCATGACAACAGAAAACAGGATCTGGTCGAATGGGTTGAATGGAATTACGGTATTCTTGCCGGTTTCGATCTGGTTTGCACCGGTACAACCGGACGCCTTGTGGAGGAAACCTTCATGAAAAAGCTTTCCGCAAAACAGAAAAGAACAATGATGCCAAAAATAACCAAACTCATGTCAGGCCCCCTTGGGGGAGATCAACAACTGGGAGCCATGATAACAGAAGGGAAAATAGATATTTTCATTTTCTTATGGGACCCCATGGAGCCACAGCCTCATGATGTGGATGTCAAGGCACTGCTGCGTATTTCCGCTCTCTACAATATCCCTACCGCTCCCAACCGTTCAAGTGCGGATTTTATTATCTCTTCTCCGTTAATAAATGAAGACTACAAACCCATGCTCAAGGACTACAGCGGTTATATTATGAGAAAAGTGTAGGTATTCAGGGAAATTGGGGAATTAATTCCCCTCCGACAGGTGACAAAAATCACCCCTTCGGGTGATATAAAAATAACAGGGTTAGATTGATGCTGTAACCATAACTTAGATATGGGGGCATCATACTGAAAAAAGAAATAGATGTAAAACAAAAAGAAAAGAATAGGAAAAGTATTTTTAGAAATTTGGGAGTACTGCTGGTCTTTATAAGTCTAACTATCCTTGCACTTTTTCAAATACCCAAAATCCATGTTGACAGTTCTACGGATATCTTTATACCTAAAAATCATGAGATAACAAGAATAGATAAAGAGATAGAAAAAGAGTTTGGATCTATGGACTCAATTATAATGGGGGTAAAGGTAAACTTTGGTACTGTTCTGGAACCTGAAGTTCTTGAAGTAATAGATAAAATTACAAAGGATCTTGAATCTTCAGATAATATAAAATCTGTGATGTCGATTACAAATATGGATTATATTGCAGGTACAGATGAAGGGATGGAAGTTGTTCCAATACTGAGTGATCTTTCGTTTAACTCAATATCAGAGTTTAAAAAAAGACTGGTTGACTGGAGTGAAGTTTATGAGGGAACCTTTATATCTAATGATTCAAAACTCAGTGCCATTATTATTCAGCCTGTTTCAGGAGCATTGGATGAAGTAAATAAAGCTGTTTATGTGCAGATTATGGATCTGACAGATAAATATAAAAGTGCAAATATTTCATTTCCTATTGCAGGTCTGCCCCTTATTAAAGAGGAAATATCAAGAAGTATCATGTCCGATCTAACCTGGTTAATACCTGTGGCAGCTTTATTAATTCTCGGAATACTGTTTTTAAGTTTTAGAAAACCTGAAGGTGTTTTATTTCCTCTTATTGGATTGGTCATAGCGGTAGTCTGGGTTTTGGGAATAATCGGTTTTTTACATATTACCTTTACTATGGCTACAATTCTGGTACCGGTTCTGCTGCTTGTAGTGGGGAGTGCCTATGGTATTCACGTTATGAGCCATTTCTATGAGGATCTTAATCATCAAACAGGGGTTTTAAGCTATGAAACAGTCAGTCAAATAATTAGGAAAAACACCGGAACAATTGCAGTCCCGGTAATTCTGGCAGGGCTAACAACTGCAGGCGGGTTTGCTTCTCTGGTTTCAAGCCCTCTTGGCCCTTTTCGTACCTTCGGGATACTAAGTGCCGTGGGTGTTGTGTGTTCACAGCTTACTTCGCTGGTATTAATACCGGTGCTTCTTAGATTAAGATACAGAAAGGGAATAGATACAGAAAAATACCATAGAATTATTAATAAAAAGGATAGGGTTAGGACATCCCCTGCTTTCCTTTTTCTGGAAAGGATAGTTGATACAAAAAAATGGTTTGTTTTATCTTTGTCAGCTTTACTTTTTATTATAACCTTTGCTGTAATTCCAAAAATTACAGTAGGAACAGACACTGTTAAATTTTTTACTCCTAAGAGTAGAGTTGTTAAAGATATAAATATTTTTAATAAGGAACTGAGCGGCAGCAATTATCTGTCGATTATGATAAGTGCTCCCGAACCTGGTGATATTCTGGAACCTGAATTCCTAACAGATGTTGAAAATTTTGAAACCTATATTCTGGGAAAAAGTTCTGCTGTTAAAAAGATTCAGACCATAGTACCCAGCCTTAAAAGAATGAACAAGATGATGAATCAGGACAGGGTTCCTTACATGGTAAATGAACCGGAGGGATCAGCTTCACTTGATTTTTTTAGCGGGAATGGTTTTTTTGGCGATAATCCTGTGGAATCTCTTTCAGATAATAATTTACCGACAGAGACAGTTACGAATAAATCCAGCATGGTAGAGATGAGTCAACTTAGTTATCAAAAATTTTCAGAAATTCTAAAAGACAGTTATTTAAGCAGTGGTAATAATGCTTCTGTTAAAGAATTTGTATTGGCATTTTTAGCAGAAAAAAACTTTGAAGGAGAAGCTTTTAATGAAATTCCTCTTGATCCCGGAAAGTATGGGTTTACAGATTCGGATGAGTTGAAAAAGCTGCTTTCCCAGTATCTTGTTCTCTATTCAGGCAATCTTGATATGGTAATTAATGACAGTCTTGAACCTGATAAAACTCTTTTAACTCTCCAGCTTTCAGATATTTCACAGGAGGTTCAGGCTTTATTAATGAAAAATATTGAAACCTATTGGGATTATTATCTGGACAGTGGGTGGACTTATGAAATTGGCGGTGGAGCACCACTGCAATATGTGCTTTCAAATCTGGTAACAAAATCCCAGTATATTTCATTAATTGCAGCACTGATTGTTGTTTGGATTATTGTAACAGCCATGTTTAAATCACCTCTTGCCGGATTAATTGGCCTTATCCCTGTATTTTTTGCACTTGCCGGTATTTTTCTTTTTATGGTTCTTTTTCACTTTAATCTGGACATAATTACATCACTTCTTGCCTCTCTGGCAATTGGAATAGGTGTTGATTACGCCATTCATATTATGAATGCTTACAGGCGAAATTTATCTGAAGGTAAAAAATGTCTTAATAAGGTGTATAGAACTACAGGTAAAGCAGTCTTTGTAAATGCAATTTCTGTAGCAGTCGGCTTTTTAAGTCTGACAATTTCACAATTTGTACCTATCCGGCAGATGGGAATACTTTTTGCTGTTGCAATGATATTTGCTGCACTTTCAAGCTTAATAGTTCTGCCAATAATTTTAAATAAACTAAAACCAAAATTTCTTATCGGGAAAAATCAAAAAGGAGAACAATATGAATAAAAAAAATTTAACAGTAATAATTTTACTATTAATGACTTCAT
>JALTGJ010000046.1 GCA_027077185.1 Spirochaetales bacterium
TTTCTGATGAGTATCTTTCACAAGTGGAAGATATGGTTGCTGAGCCTTATTAATTCCCAGTCCATCCAAAAAGCTTATGCTGTGCATAAAAAATTATGATTGGCGTGTTGTATAGCTAAGGGAGTACAATGGTATATATTTCAAATAAAGGGAGAAGACATGAAAAAATTGTTTTTAATTGTACCGCTTGTACTGATTGTTCTGGCCGGTTGTGCAACAGCAGGTGGAAGCCTTGTTGAGAAGAATCTGGGAACCTACCAGTCTCTTGATAAGGTTGATTCTGCAGAGTATAAGTTTTTACTTGATCCTGCGCTATTTGCTGCAAGCAGAAAAGCAGGGTATGAAAAGGTATGGACAGCAGTTAAAGCTCTTGCAGAGGCAAATGGTTATGCTGTAACTGATGCAGAGGATCCATATAAGGAAAAATTTGCAACAAAAGAATATTTTGATACAAAAAATTATGAGCTGAGAAATGATGGATTTATTATCCGGAAACAAAGCTACTACAAAAATGGTGAGCCTACAGGAAAATATAAGTATACTGGAAAATATGCCAATCCTGATATTGATAAAGTCGTAGCAGCAAATTTTACCGCCGCTCCGGATGTCAAAGCCTCTATGGATATTGAGGAAAATATTTCTTTGGACAGGCATAACAACTTTAAAGAATACACTGATATTTCTCAAAAGGTTAAAACAAGAGAAAACTTTGACAATGTACTAAGTGCATATATTGCTATATATCCACAGCTTGCAGATTCCGGTTTATCACCAGATACACCACTAATAGGGTATAAAGCCTACAGTCATTCTGTTGAACTTGGTGAAATGGATATAAATGGGCAGAAAGTTGTAATGGAAATGGCAACCTGGGGATTCAGTGCCGATGAAGCTCCTTTTGCAGGAGAAATTTCATATACACTTGAAATAGATGATTATGCAGCTTCTATGGAACAGATTAAAAGGGCAGAAGATTTTCTGGCTTTAATGGGTAAAAATCTTGGTGATTTTGTATATCCAAATTTTGAAAAATACAATGGCTCAAAAGTTAGAATTTTGATGAATCTACCTGTAAAATAAAAAATATTTTTTAATTTTTACGAAGAGGGATAAATTATATATTTATCCCTCTTTTTTATTAATTGCTACTATCTAACGTTTTGAATAATATCTTTTGTTCGGTAAAATTCCTTTGTTAAAATAAAATAAAAAACTTGTCAAAATGACTGTTTGCAGTTAGTGTAAAGAGGTTGAATTAAATATTAATTTTTGTGGAGGTGTTGAATGAAAACACTAATTAAAAATGGGACTGTTGTAACAGCCGGGGATACATTTAAGGCGGATGTTCTAATAGAGAATGAAAAAATTTCTCTAATTGGAACTGATTTGCAGGCTGAAGGTGCAGAGATAATTGATGCATCGGGACTTTTTCTAATGCCTGGCGGTATAGATGGCCATACCCACCTGGATATGCCTTTTGGTGGAACTACTACTGCAGATGACTTTTTTACAGGTCAACGAGCTGCTGCTTTTGGAGGAACTACAACCCATGTGGACTTTGCACTGCAGCAGAAAGGGGAGACTCTCCTTGATGGTGTGGAGATGTGGAAGAAAAAGGCAGATGGGAATGCAGTTATTGACTATAGCTTTCATATTGCTGTAACTGATCCCGGCGAAGCCGTTGTAAAAGAAATTGAAAAGCTGCCAGCAGCCGGAATAACAAGCTTAAAGGTTTTTCAGCAGTACAAGGGCCTTTTTATGGTAGATGATACCACTCTCTACCAGGTAATGCAGGCTGCCAAAAAAGCCGGTGTTCTTACAATGATTCACTGTGAAAATGGTGATGTAACAGATATTGTTACAAAAGAACTTGTTGCTGCAGGAAAGACAGATGTTAAGTATCATCTGGAAGCACATCCAAGAGAAATTGAAGCTGAGGCAACCGGAAGAGCAATTGCAATAGCGGGAGTTACAGGAGCTAAGCTCTATGTAGTCCACATGAGCTGTCAGGACTCTGTTATGGAGATGAAGCTGGGAAGAGAGAGGGGCTACAAGGTAATGGGTGAAACATGTACACAGTATATGTTTAAGTTTGAAGATGATATGAGAGTTCCTGGATACGAAGGGGCAAAATGGGCCTGTGGCCCTCCTGTAAGAACTCCAAAAGATGCTGCGTATATATGGAAATCTCTTACAGATACAACATTACAGTTTGTTGCTACCGATCACTGTTCTTTTGACTTTGAAGGTGGAAAAAATGGTAAGAAACCCGGAAAGGAACTGGGAAAAGCAGGTTTTCATAAGATACCAAATGGTATTCCCGGAATAGAAGACCGAATGCCTGTTATGTACCACAATGGTGTAAATAAAGGCAGATATGATATTAACAGGTTTGTGGCAATTACAGCTACTAATCCTGCAAAGGCTCTTGGTATGTACCCTCAGAAAGGAACCATCTCTGTTGGGTCTGACGCTGATATTGTTCTTTGGGACCTTAATAAAACTCATACAATCTCAGCTAAAACACATCATATGAATGTAGATTATAATGCTTATGAAGGTATGGAAGTTAAGGGATGGCCTGTACGCACAATTCTCCGGGGAAAAACTATTGTCGAGAATGGTGAATGGAAACAGGAAAAAGGTGCCGGACAGTTTATTAAACGTCATGAAGGTGAATTTATTTAGAATTAATTTATTATTAATACATGTAGGGACAGCCACCCAGGGTTTGCAAAGCAAATCCTGGGTGACTGTGGTTGCGTAGTCGAGCAGGGACGAAGTTCCGACCAGACGGCCCCTACGGTTTTATGTGTATATTTCTATTCCCCTGTTATAGCATGTTCTTCTTTTATAGCTGCATCGTCTTTAAATTCACGGCCCCATCCTGTGAGGATAGCAATAAGCATAACTACAAATAATCCAATTCCATGGAAGAAAAAGGGCATGGCCTGAATCATATTGAAGTCATTTGGCACAATTCCGGTGGTCATGGCAATTCCCAGTGCAAGCATAACTCCCGGATTATATGGAACAAACATAATTGTTCCGGTTGCCAGAGCATCCATAATATTTGCATTTCTCTTGGGTGCCAGATTATGACGGTCACCAAGGTCTTTTGCCAGAGGTCCTATTGCAACTATAGATCGTGCAGAACCTGCTGTAATAATGTTTCCAACTATCGTTAAGACAAATATTGAGAGTTCTGCATTTCGTACTTTCTTTGTAAACGGAGATACCTTGTCCAGAATAAGCTGGAAAAGTCCTGCCTTCTCAAATACCCCTACAAGCCCTAATAGAAGCATTGTGAACATAATAATAGGAAGCATACCGTTTATTCCTTTATAAATAACACCTCCAAATTTCTTATGTACAACATCTGCAAATAAAATACTGGTTGGTTTAAGAAGTCCGGTAGCCAGACCAAGCACCATTCCGAAAGCATTGGTGGTTATAAGTGCTGTTACCAGATGTACTCCCTTGTACATAACGAAGATTAGTACTGCCGGGACAATTATCATTATAAGACCCTTGGGAGATACTGTCTTAGCCAGTTCTATTGCTGAGGAAGAACCGGACTGCATGGTTATACCCAGAATAATAAACATTATTACTGAAAATCCTGCAGCAACAAAAGCATACTTCAGTCTGCTTTTTACTACAGTTTTTATTTCTGCTCCCTGAGTATATGCAGAAGCAATTGTAGTGTCGGAAATTGGTGCAATATTATCACCAAAAAATGCACCACTCATAAGTGCTCCTATCATTAGTAGAGGGCTTGCCCCAAGTCCAACCCCAACTGGAAGCATTAAAGGACCAATTGCTGCTATACTTCCACCGGATGTCCCCGTGGCTGTTGAAAAAAGTGCTGCAACAATAAAAGTTATTAATGGTAGAAAAGCACCTGTAACACCAACATTTACCCCAAGCCATACCAGACTGTCTACAAGCCCGGAGCTCTGAAGTAACTTTCCCATTATTCCTGCCAGAATCCAGGCCATTGCCATTACAGCTACCATCTTTCTTGACATACCTAAAAGAATTGCTTCTGATGCCTCTGATGGTTTTTTTGCCAGTACAATTGCAACAAACATTGCTGCAAGACAGGCAGCCCAAAGTGTTTTTGTGTGAACCCATCCGGTTATTACCAGAGCAAGTATTACACCAAGAAGTGTTAATAGCGGTAAAAATGCTCCGAACATACCCATTCTGAATTCCACTCGATTAGAATTACTTTCCATTCTCTCCTCCAAAAAGATTTGCTATATTCAAAAGATACAACTTTCGAATATTTAAATATTGACAAATATATAATAGCATAGTATTCTAAAGCATGCAAGTTATTTTTAAGGGAGCTTTTTGCGCTGTGTCATATATTGAATTTAGTAAATACCTCTTCTCTAATATATGGATCGTGTACTGGCGAAAAAAGCAAAAAACAAGCCAATTCAATGTACATTGCAAAAGCCTTAAAGAGAAAAATCGATGATATATTTACTGGCTGGAATACTGACTCTTCCAATAACAACTATCCTGACAATTACAGGTGTTGGTGCTGCTTTTCTTCTTATTCCTGTTTTTATTGCTTTAGGTGTAGAAATACACCAGGCTATGGCTGTTGCACTGCTGTTGAATTCTCTTGCGATGGTATTTGCATCCTGCAGATATGCCAGAAAAAAGCTTATAATTTGGAAAATAGGTATACCTATTATTATTACCAGCACTATTGGGGCACCATTTGGAGTCAGGCTAAGTTATTATGTTAATAATGATATTTTAAAAATATTATTTATAGTATTCCTGCTTTTTGCTTCAGCAATGATGTATTTTTACAGATCCAATAAAGTACGTTCAAGGAATTTTACCAGTTTATCAACAAAAGGAACAATAATCAGCGGTATTTCCGGATTGGCAGTAGGTTTTATTGGGGGTCTTATAGGAGTAGGTGGTGGAAATATAATATTGCCTGTTCTTATTGCGCTGGGGATCGAACCGAAGGAAGCGGTCGGAACAACAGCTCCAATAATAATTTTTTCATCACTGGCAGGGTTTGTCAGCCATATTGGCTTAGGCCCTCTGGATATGCTGTTCGTTGCAGTAACTGCTGCTGCCTCTATTGCAGGAGC
>JALTGJ010000047.1 GCA_027077185.1 Spirochaetales bacterium
GTTATATGGTTGACCAGCCATAGAGCAATTTTTTCCTGAAGTACAATAGCAAGTTCCGGGCTTGGACCCTGTTCAATAAGAATTTCTGCAAGGTTTCCCAGTTCTTCAACAAAATTCTTATGTATTTTTCGGTGCTCTTCAAGTTTTGGATAAGCAATTTTTTCCTGAAATTCCTCTTCATCCTTAAAGTGGAATACAACATATTCTCCAAGCTTCTCAAGCATTCCCTTTATCTTATCAACTCCTTCTCCATTCATCATGGCATGAAGAAAGGCATTTAAGTTGTCTACCAGCCACATATGCTGGGAATCTATTTTTTCATTATTAACAGAAAGCATGTCGCTCCAGGTAATACCTATATCAATATCGGAATAATCCTGCTCAATAAACTGATTGGAATAAAAACTGCCTATACTTTGACTTAAAAGGTCTGTATTCAAAAGGTTTTGCTGTACAAGTGTAGTTACCTGCATAAATATTTTATTTAATTCTTCAGATGCGTATCTTACTTCTTCCATATTATCCAGGGTTTTACCGGAGGTTTCCCGGACATTGCCCATGGTTGTATTTATTGAGTTGGTTTTATTCTTTATATTATTGGTAAAAGTGCTAATTTCATGGCTTGATGCCATTAGTTCTGTAGTTGCCCTTAGAATTTCCTGTTTTCCAAATGCCAGTTCCTCCATACTTGCAGAGATTTCATAAAGTCCTGAGGATACCTCTGTAACATATTCTGTAATACTTTTAAAAGCCTTACTACTTTCACTGCTTGTGGATAATGCTTTATTTATTTCGTTCGTAATTGCCTTAAGTGAGTCTGAAATTTTCCTTACATTTCCTTCTGTGTTTTCTGCAAGCTTTCTAATTTCTCCTGCAACTACACCAAATCCTTTTCCCTTTTCTCCTGCATGTGCAGCTTCGATAGATGCATTTATAGCAAGAAGGTTTGTTCTGCTTGCTATATCATCTATCAGGGAAATTATAGAATGTATTTCCACTGTTTGATCTGATATACTACTAATAACACTTTCAGTTGATTTTACCCTGGTATCACCCAATTTGGTCATTTGAACCAGTTTTTCAGTTGCATCAGACCTGCTTTTTGTAATTCTTGCCACACTGTCTATAGATGAAGCCATTTCCTCTATTGCAGAAGATGAAGTTGTTATAGATTCAGATTGATTATTAATTAGATCTGACAGCCGTTGTATTCCGCTGGAAATTTCATCCATTGACTGCCTGGAATCGCTTATTTCCGTGTCCAGACTTCCAATTTCTGTAGATACAGTTTGTATCCTGTTTGATATTTCTCTTACCGCATTTATTGAATCATCTGATTTATCAGAAAGGTTATCTCCCAAAGCATGATTTTTGCCTGCAGTGGACTTTACATCTGCAATAATTTTAGAAATTATAGAGAGAAAATTGTTTAGTCCATTAACTATACGTCCAAGTTCATCTTTTCTTTTTGAATCTATTTCAATATTGCTAATATCCTGATTTTTGGATTTCATTTCTATTTCATGGATAATCCTGTTTAGAGACCTGATAATAATAAGATAAAGCATAATAAGACCTGAAATTACTATCACTATACTTTGTGCAAGGGTTACAGTAACTGTTACAAGAGATGCAGCACCCAAAAAATATAAAACAAGTATTGCTGCGAGTCCGGTAAAAAGAACTCCTATGCTGATTAATAGAGAGAATTTTGCAAAAAGCTTCATTGGATATCTTCCTTTAGACTATTTAGTTCTGGTCAGCCTTGCTGTAATAATACTTTATTTTATATTTTTATATTAAGATCCGCAATATTTTTTTCTTTTTTTGTGTACATATTGTATAAGAAGAGCTACTATGAATTAAGGACAAAATTATGGTTGATCTAAAGTCATTGCACAGTCATTCTTTATTTGGGGGAATTACCGAAGAGCAAATTTCAGGTATCAAAGATTTTTTTGAGTATAAGGAATTTTTGGCCATGGAATTTATAGAAAAAGAGGGTGAAACAGGTGATAAAATATATTTTATTGTTGAGGGTCAGGTAGAAATTTTAAAGGAAATAAAAGAATCAGGAAATTTAAGTCGAATCTTTGTATTTTCTGAAGGTGATGTATTTGGGGAAATGGAACTTATTGATGTTCAGCCTTGTGCCGCTTCTGTTCGTGCTATCAAATCAACTAAAGTTCTCACTCTTTCCAATAAGGGTTTATACAGTATAAGTAAGTATGATATAAAAATTTTTTCACTTTTGATTATGAACCTGGCCAGAGATATAAGCAGACGTTTAAGAAAAGCTGATGAAATTATAGCCCTTTGTCCAGAGGTAATTAAAAAGTATGATAAATAATGCTCATTTGGATTAATATACTGTTTGGTGTTGACTTTTAGCACTATTTAGTTATTATTAGTAATTATTATTATTAGTGGAGGAAAAGTAATGAAAAGTCTTAAGGGAACAGAAACAGAGAAAAACCTACTCAAGGCATTTGCAGGGGAATCCCAGGCAAGGAATAGGTATACGATGTTTGTAAGCAAAGCCAAAAAAGAAGGGTATGTTCAAATTGCAGATATCTTTCAGGAAACTGCGGATCAGGAAAAAGAACACGCTAAGCGTCTTTTTAAATTTCTTGAGGGTGGTGAGCTTGAAATCACTGCATCTTTTCCAGCTGGAGTTATTGGGACAACAGAAGAAAATCTTCTTGCAGGTGCCCAGGGTGAAAATTATGAATGGACAGAAATGTATCCTTCGTTTGCTAAAATTGCTGAACAGGAAGGTTTTACGGCCATAGCTGCTGTATTTACAGCAATAGCTGTTGCAGAAAAACAACATGAAAAACGATATAATGAATTACGGTCAAACATACTTAGCTCTAATGTCTTTAAAAAGGAATCCAAAGTAGTATGGAGATGCCGAAATTGCGGATATATATATGAAGGAGTAGAAGCACCTTCAGTTTGTCCCGCTTGTGCTCATTCACAGTCATATTTTGAATTATTAGGTGAGAATTGGTAAACGATAAAATGGGAGATAAAAATGGCAAAAAGAAATGAAGTTTACAGATGTGCAGAATGTGGAAATATAGTAGAAGTTAATCATGGCGCTGGTGGAGCCCTTGTATGTTGTGGTCAACCTATGAATTTGCTTCCGGAAAAATCTGCAGATTCGGCAACAGAAAAGCATGTACCCGTTATTGAAAAAATTAGCGGTGGTTATAAGGTAACAGTAGGAAGTACTCTTCATCCAATGGCTGAAGATCACTGGATTGAATGGATTGAACTCCTTGCGGATGATAAATCCTATACTCAGTACTTAAACCCCGGTGACGAACCAGTAGCGGTTTTCATGGTCGATGCAGCCCAGGTGACTGCAAGAGAATATTGTAACAAACACGGTTTATGGAAAAATAAATAGAGGATAAGGAGAATTATAATGAAGTATGTATGTGGTGTATGCGGGTATGTTTATGATCCTGCGGAAGGGGATCCGGATAATGATATTGCTGCCGGAACAAGTTTTGAAGCTCTGCCGGATGATTGGGTTTGTCCGCTTTGTGGTATAGGCAAAGATGAGTTTGCTCCGGAATAAAAGTTCAAAAAAAAATTATATTTGCGGGCATATTGCCCGCATATGCATTTTTTAGGAGTTTTGAATGAATGCAGTAAAAATGTCCGACGGAATTTATCGGATTGGTGCGAATATAAAAAATGGGGACATGTTTGAAGGTATGTGGCCCATACCTGATGGTGTTTCCTTAAATTGTTATGTGGTTTTAGGTAGTAAAAAAGCTCTTATAGATATGGTTGATGACTGGAATGATGCTCCGGGTCAGATCAGATCGCAATTAAATACAATACATATGGTTTTGGAAGATTTTGACTATCTTGTTCTTAATCATATGGAGCCTGATCATATAGGTTGGCTTCCTGAGTTTGTTAAAATAAATCCAAAAGTACAAATTGTAACAACCCCAAAGGGTGTGGATCTTGTTAAAGCCTTTTGTGGAATTACAGAAAATGTAACAGCTGTAAAAAGTGGCGATAAGCTTGATTTAGGAGATGGAAAAATCCTTAATTTTACTGAAGTTCCCAATGTCCATTGGCCCGAAACAATGGTAACATACGAATCCGGTTCAAAAATATTATTTTCATGTGATGCCTTTGGTTCCTATGGGGAAGTTAATGAGTCTGTATTCGATGATGAACTCTCTCAGGAGCAGCATGATTTTTATGATAGAGAATCCCTACGGTATTATGCAAATATAATTGCAACTTTTTCTATATTTGTTCTTAAGGCCATAGATAAATTATCCGGCCTGGATATTAAAATGATAGCCCCTTCCCATGGAATTATCTGGAGGGAAAATCCGGAAATAATTATTGAAAGATATAAGCAATTTGCAGGTTTTATGAATGGTAAAGGACTTCCTGAGATTACTCTTGTTTGGGGAAGTATGTATGGATATACCGAGAAGGTTGTAAACTCTGTAATTAAGGGAATTCGCTCGGAATCTGTGCCTGTACACGTTCACAGAGTTCCCGAGGAAAATGCCTCCTGGGCTTTGGCAGATGCATGGAAGTCTGCAGGACTTGTTTTTGGTATGCCTACCTATGAATACAAGATGTTTCCCCCTATAGCAGGTGTAGTTGATGTTTTTGAAGACAAACGGGTCTGGAATAAGAAAGTTTTTCGTTTTGGTTCTTTTGGATGGACAGGCGGAGCACAGAAAGATTTTCTGGAAAAAACAAAAAAACTGAAATGGGAGTTTACTGAAGCTCTTGAATGGCAGGGTGAGGCAGATGAAGAAGTTCATAAGCTGGCTTTTGAAAGAGGTGCAGAAATAGCTAGAATGGTTAAAGCACAGGGTTAAATTACCGGCAGAAAAACAGTAAATGTAGAACCTGTGCTCTCTTTTGATGAAGCAGTTAAATGTCCATTATGATTTTGAATAATGGAAAATGCTGAAAATAGACCAAGTCCGGAACCTCTGGACTTGGTACTAAAATAGGGGTCAAATATTTTTGGCAGAGCTTCTGAACTAATTCCACTCCCTGTATCTTTAATAGAAATTGAAAGGTAATTATTTTTTTCATCCAGAAATTTATGTTTATAACCGTATACTG
>JALTGJ010000048.1 GCA_027077185.1 Spirochaetales bacterium
TACTTTTCTATTAAATTCAATTATTAACCCGTTCTACATATTCTTTTGTTTCAGTATTAATCATAATACGTTCACCCTGCTTAATAAAGATAGGCACTTTAACTTCCAGGCCGGTCTCTATGGTTACTAATTTCGAAGCCCCCTGAACTGTATCGCCCTTAACACCTTCAAATGCTTCAGTTACTTTGTATACAACTTTATAGGGTATTATAATATCAAGAGGTTTATCTTCCCACATTATTATTTTGTATGTATCCCCGTCTCTCATAAGAAGTTTATAATCTGCAAAACCCTCCATGGGAATTTCAAACTGATCGTAAGTTTCAAGGTCCATAAAATGGAATGATTCCGCATCACTGTAGAGAAACTGACATTCTTTATCCTCTACAGTAATTTCCTCTATATTATCCTGGGTTTTCATTGTTTCTTTCAGAACCCGTCCGTTCTCCGGGCTTTTAAGTTTTAAACGTACAAATGCTGAACCCTTTCCCGGATTTACAAAGTCCCTTTCCATCACCATGTATGGTGCACCTTTAATTAGAAGAGCCATGCCCTTATAGATTGCTCCTGCTTTCATATTATTTTAACCCCTGTAATTTTGTATTATATTTTATGTGATTTTACTCTTCGTTAATCATATCAGAAAAAGGGAATAAGATAACCCCTTTAATGTCCGGCGAATCTGTAAGAAGCATTATCAGCCTGTCTATTCCCATTGCCACTCCGGAACATTCCGGGAAGCCACTATTAAAAATCATATTGTAATTTCTGTCAATATCCGGAATAACCATACAGGAAGAGGCTTTTTTAGCATATTCAGTTTCCATGATATTCTGTACTTTTTGGCTATCAGTTTCTTCACTGTAACAATTTGCAAGTTCAATGCCATTAACATATAGTTCCCACCTTTCTCTCCATGGAGATCCTTTAATTTCCTTTGCAAGGCATCGAATCTGTTTGGGATAGTTATAAATAACTATTGGACTGTCTTTTGGCAGTTGGGGTTCTATAAAGTTTAAGAAAATTCTGTTAAAAATATCTTCCCAACTGTCATTTATATCGGGACTTAATCCCAAAGTCTGGGCTTTTTTTAGAAGCAGAGTTTTGGTCTGAAATTTAAGAAGGTCAATTGAAAGAATTTCTTTAAATAATTGGTCTACACTTTTTCTTACAAATGGGGTTTTAAACAAGGAAGGAGTATTATTTGCTGTCAAATTAGATAAAAAATTCTCTGTCATTTCTATTGAATCCAGATAGTCTGCATTCATGGTATACCATTCCAGCATGGTAAATTCGGGGTTGTGTTCTTTGCCTATTTGTTCACTGTTTCTAAAACTTTTTGTTATTTGGTATATATTTCCGGATCCCCGGGATATTAGTTTTTTCATAAAAACTTCCGGAGATGGTATAAGGTAGAATTGACGACCAGGGTGAAAATCACTTAAAAATGTTGTTTCAAATACCTCTATTGTGGCTTCCGGTATAAGTGTCGGTGCCAAAATGGGCGTTTCTACCTCAAGGTATTCCATTTTTTGGAAAAAAGATCTAATCCGGTTAATTATATTACTTCGTCTTTTTATAATTTTAATATTCATAAGTCGAATATATCAGAAAAAAATATTTCTGTGGATGGTTTATGGATTTATAATAGTTTTTTTTTCCGGTACAAAGAATGAGCTGAAGGGGTTATTGATTTTCTTTTATAAATATATTATACTAAGTGTACACTTATAGCACATAACAAGAAGGAGTGTTCTATGAATATTACCCTTTCGGCAGATAAGGATTTAATTAATAAATCCAGATTATATGCAAAAAAATACAAAACTACTTTGAATAATCTTGTTAGAGAATATCTTAAACGTATTACAAATGAATCTGAAAGTAAAAATATTGTACAGGAATTTGAAAATCTGGCAAGATCCGGTGGTGGGAAGTCTTCTGATAATTATAAATTTAGCAGAGATGATATTTACGATAGGTTGTAATTATGGAAAAAGTATTTTTAGATACAAATATTATTATTTATGCAAATGATACCAGGGATAAAGAAAAGCAGGACAAAGCTCTTCAATTAATTACAGGTTTAATGAAAACAAATAATGGAACTATATCTACCCAGGTCCTCCAGGAATATGCTTCTGTGGCAATTAGAAAACTGAATCAGAATTATGAAATTGTACTACGTCAAATTAAGCTTCTGGAGACATTTGAAGTTGTCAGACAGTCTCCTGAGATGATTCGAAGGGCTTTGGAGATTATGCAAAGCTACAAAATAGGGTTCTGGGATTCATGTATTATTAGTAATGCTGAATTTGCTGACTGTTCTATTATATACTCTGAGGATCTAAATGAGGGGCAGTATTATTCCGGTATTAAAATTGTAAACCCATTTTGAAGGAGCTGAATTTTCCCATGTCCGGATGTTATGATGAATCCTGTCAGCTTGAGATTGGAAAGATGCTTTCTGCAGAGATGATCGTTGTTGGAGATCTGGGGAAGAAACATCAAATCTGACGGAAAAGGTCTCACTGGTGAAACCTTTTGAAATAATGTTTAAGGCTTAGTATTCGAATATGAGTTGGTGATAATAATAGAGATGAAAGTTTTTAATTCTAAAATGTGATATAGCTTAAAAAGCTTTACTATAAAACAGGATAAACTAAAATGACAAACAATAATTTTGCAGATAGAATTGCTTATAAGCTTAAAATAAAAAGAGCTCAGGTTGATACAGTAATAACTCTTCTTGAGGATGGAGCCACTATTCCTTTTATAGCCAGATATAGAAAAGAAGCAACAGGAGAACTTGATGAGGTTGAAATATTAAATATTCGAGATAACCTGGACAGCATTAAAAAGTTTGATGCAAGGGTTCAGGCAATACTTAAATCCATGATAGAGCAGAACTGTTTAACTCCAGATCTTGAGGTAAAAATTAAAAATGCTTTAACCTTATCTGCACTTGAGGATATTTATCTTCCATTTAAACCGAAGCGCAGAACCAAAGCTATGGCTGCTAAGGAGAGGGGCCTGGAAGCTCTGGCCGATTATATTTTGAAAAACCAGAATTCTCCTTCAGAAAAAGAGGCTCTTCGCTATATTGATAATGATAACGGGGTATCATCTTCTCTTGAAGCTCTTGCTGGTGCAAGAGATATAATTGCAGAAAGAATTAGTGAGGATCCTTCTTTGCGATCAGAAATAAGAGATTTTTTTAAAAAACGTGCAGAGTTTAGTTCTAAACTTATAAAGGGAAAAGAACAGGAGGGAGCAAAATATAAAGACTACTTTACCTGGTCTGAAAATGCATCAAGGGCTCCTTCTCATCGGATCCTGGCAATTTTCAGGGGTTCTTCTGAAGGGGTTCTTCGTTTTCATATACTTCCGGATGAAGATGAATCTTTAAAATTATTAGAAAAGCGATATATCAAAGCTGGAATTAATATAAGCAGCTGCAGTAATCAGGTTTTAATAGCTGCAAAAGACAGTTATAAACGTCTTTTGGCTCCTGCTATGGAGACTGAAATGAAAAATGCTCTGAAGAAGAAGGCTGATGCAGAAGCTATACGGGTTTTTGGCAAGAACCTGGAAGAGCTTCTTTTAGAGGCTCCATTAGGTCAGAAACGTGTACTTGCTGTAGATCCTGGTCTTCGTACAGGGTGCAAAATAGTCTGCCTCGATTCTTCAGGTAAGCTGCTGAAGAACGATACAGTTTATCTTCTGCCTCCTCAAAAGAGAATTGATGAGGCAGGAGAAAAAATAAGAACATTAGTTGAAAAATATAATATTGAGGCTGTAGCAGTGGGGAATGGTACCGGGGGGAAAGAGGCTCTTGCATTCTGTCAAAATCTTGGTCTGGATGAAAGTATTATTATTACAGCTGTGAATGAAAATGGTGCATCTGTTTATTCCGCTTCCGAAGCAGGCAGGGAGGAGTTTCCTGACCATGATCTTACAGTAAGGGGTTCTGTCTCAATTGGCCGGAGGTTAATGGACCCTCTGTCAGAGCTTATAAAAATAGATCCAAAATCTATTGGTGTTGGTCAGTACCAGCATGATGTTGATCAGAAAGAGCTTAAACACTCTCTGGATGATATTGTGATTTTTTGTGTTAATAGAGTCGGAGTAGAGATTAATACTGCAAGTTCCAGGCTTCTGCAGTATGTTTCCGGTCTTTCTGCAAAACTAGCTTCATCTATTGTTAAATACAGGGATGAAAAGGGCCCTTTTCTATCCAGAGAAGCTGTTTTAGCTGTACCAGGTATGGGTAATAAATCTTTCCAGCAGTCTGCAGGGTTTATTAGAGTCAGAGATTCAAAAAATCCTCTGGATAATTCTGCTGTTCATCCTGAAAGTTATCATATTGTTAAGAAAATGGCTTCTGTTGCTGGTGTTGCAGTTGCAGAGTTAATTGAAAATGATCTGCTTTTAAAAAAAATAATTCCAGAAAATTTTATAGATGATAAAACAGGTTTACCTACCATCAATGATATATTAGCTGAACTTAAAAAGCCTGGAAGAGATCCCCGTGACAACTTTACCCTATTCAGTTTTAAGGAGGGGGTTGATACTCCGGTCGATCTGACAGAGGGAATGGTTCTTCCGGGAATAATAACAAATGTTACAGATTTTGGAGCATTTGCAGATATAGGGGTTCATCAGGATGGTCTAATCCATATTAGCCAGCTGGCAGACCGGTTTGTTAAAAACCCTATGGATATTGTAAAGGTTAATCAGAAGGTTATGGTTCGGGTTATGGGCGTAGATTTGGAACGCCGACGGATTTCTCTTTCCATGAAGGGGTTATAGATATATATTGTAGAGACGCCCAATTTGGGCGTCTTTACAATATATCGGGTAACGTGCATATCGATACCCATCACCACAGGAGACATAATGCAGACAATAAAACCAGGAGACAGTATTCATGGGTTTACCCTTATATCAGTTTCCGATCAGACGGAATACAGAGGAAAGGGATATACGTATAAACATGATAAAACAGGGTTGGAACTTTTTCACCTGTTGAATGATGATACTGAGAACCTTTTTTCATTTTCTTTTCGAACCCCTGCTTCTGATAATTCAGGAGTTGCACATATTCTCG
>JALTGJ010000049.1 GCA_027077185.1 Spirochaetales bacterium
GGGCAGAGCCATTGACAGGGGAACCAGAAAGAGTTTCTTTATAGTAAAACAGACTTTGGCCAGTGTTGGAATTTTAGCCTCTGCAATACTTGCAAGACGGGCACTTCAATTGCTGGCATACCCTAAAAACTACAGTGTCCTCTTTCTTATTGCAGGAGGTCTGCTTCTGACAGCAACTATAGGTTTTTGGGTTATCAGAGAAGAGCCTGCAGAGATTAAGGGAAAGTTGTCCTGGGGTAAGCGGATTAAACTGTTAAAAGATGCTTTTGTAGAAGATAAAAATTTACGGAACTATCTATATCTCATGAACCTGGTAAGTATTGGATTTGCAATTATTCCTTTTTTAATAGCCTTTGCAAAGACAAATTTTGGATTGACAAGTTATGACACAGGGAATTTTCTTCTTCTGCAGGTTTTAGGTATGATTGTTTCTACACTTATCTATCGTTTTACATCTAAAAGTCAGCGATATAAGGGTATTCTAACTATTTTTATTGTATCCGGAGCTCTTTTGCCTGTTTTGGCTCTGCTTTTTCAGGGTAGCAAGGTTTTGTATTTTTCTCTTTTCTTTCTTTCCGGGGTAGTTTTAGCTTCCAGACAAATTTCACTACCTGGTATTCTTTTGGAGATTTCCACAGATGAGAACAGGGCAATTTATACAGGGCTTTCAGGTTTGGGAAGTGTTGGTGTTATTCTGTATCCGGTATTTGCGGGTATTATAATTCAGAATTTTGGATATAAACTGATATTTATTCTAAGCAGTATACTTATTTTAAGTAGTTTTTATTTTTCACGGAAAGTAAAATGTAATAGTAATAATTTGAATGATCAGGAGGAATAAATGGTTGTAGTTGGTATTATAGCGGCGGTTTTGGTTGGAGGATTTGTGCTTCTTCAGCTAAGTATGGTTTTGCGAATGAAAATGAAAAAAGGGAAGGGTGTTCCCGACTTGAATGGTGCTCATGGAAGAATGGTAAAAGCCGGTTCAAAAGTATTAATGTATTTCTACAGTCCCAGCTGCAGAGCCTGTAAAAGTCTTACCCCTATAGTTCGATCTCTATCAAAAAAACATAAGAATGTATTTAGTATAAATATTACCAAGGATATGGATACTGCACGTAAGTTGGGCATAATGGGAACCCCTTCGATTGTTTTAGTGGAAGGTGGCATTATAAAAGAATTTATGGCCGGAGCAGTGGGAGAATCCCAAATAATGGAATTGATTTCCTAACTAAGATTTAAGCTTTCTTTTATTATCTCTTTTTCCAGTTCTTCAACAAGCATTGCCAGGTTGTTCGTGTTTACTGGAAGTGTATATGAAATACACTGCCGGAATTTCCTGTTGGAGAGGGTCTTTTGTTGTGAAAAAGCAGAAATTCCAAAAATATCATTTGTTTCGGGTAACAGCCATATATTGATTATTCTTACCATTGTTTTTAGGCCTGTCAGACCATTTAGGACTATATTTTCCTGCAGAGGAAATATTGAAGAGAGTGTAAGAAAAGTCCGGATTGAACCCATATTTCCAATGGGTTCAGGTAGTTCATCAATAATATTTATAAGCCAGGGGTGATCAAAATAGGAAAAAAACAGTTCTTTTATATCATGCAGTAAGGGGTCCATTACATTGTAGCGGTTTTGTTCCTGTAAGAAATCTGATTGTGACATAGTATCTTTTTCGGTCAGTCTGAAAGAATACTAAACGAGGATTGTGCGATGTCTATAAAACTGTGGAATAAAAGTATAAATAGTGGTATTCTTTGTGCATATGAGTAAACTTGATAAATTATTATTTAAAATTTTAAGTGGCAGATCAGATAGAAATATTCTATTTTCTGACCTTTGTTATATTCTTGAAAAGTTTGGATTTCAAAAGAGAATTAAAGGTGATCACCATATCTACTTCCATGAAAAAGTAGTCGAAATTATTAATATTCAGCCTATTGGCTCTAATGCAAAAGCGTATCAGGTAAAACAGGTTAGAAACATCATTATAAAATATAAACTGGAGGGATTAGATGTCACATAAATATGAGATAATCATCTTTTGGAGTTATGAAGATAATAAATTTATTACAGAAGTGCCTGAACTTCCAGGCTGTATGTCGGATGGATTATCATATGAGGAAGCGATAAAAAATGTTGAAGTGGTAATTCAGGAATGGATAGAAACTGCAGAGATGCTTGGAAAACCAATCCCGGAACCAAGAGGACGACTACAGTTCGCATAATAGAAGTCTTTTTAACTGTCGACAAAAACTTAGATTGCATATGTGAGCAAGTAGGAAAGTCCCCCATCAGCACAAAAAACTTCTTAATGTTGAAAAATTGAATAATACATATTACAATAGCGTTATGAAGAAGAAAATTTTAATTTTAGGGTTTATTTTAAGTTCTGTTTTATGTTTTTCACAGGATATTGAGTTATTTCATCGTACTATGGATGACCGGCTCTTAATGCCAATGCTTCCAATAGATATGTCTTTAGATGAGTTTCAAATTTTGTCCAGGGATGTAAAGCTAATGGATATGGCTGCTGCAGCTGCACTTCCTGGTTATATATCTTTTAAAGCTAAAGAGAACACTGCAGCTTATATTTCCATGGCTGTAAGAGCCGTAGGATATGCAGGAGCTTTTTATGAATTATATAGATATGATCAGGTAGGTGGAGTTGAACTTGCTATGAATAAGACTGACAGTTATATAGGATATGCGACTATCGGTATTATTGCAGCTTCCTATCTTTTTGATTGGATTTATGGAAAAACTATGCTGGCTAAAAAACAGGAAGCAATCCGGTATAAGTATCGAAAAGAATTAGAAACTCAGGGTAATTAGCCTGTAAGCGAAGCTTGTTGAAGTGATGTAAATTTCCGGATAGCCCGTTATGGTACAGCAGAATATTTTTAACCCGATATTCTCTCTACTTAGAATATAGGACTGTTTTTGCATTATTAATTGCTTGCTTGTAGTATTGTAGCATTGTAGCTGAGCTAGATAAAGAATAAGGTTCCCTGATCCTTGATTTTTACACCATCCATGCGTATACTGTATACATGGAAAAGATACAGATATTATTTCCTGAACCTCAGCTTAAAACACTCAGAACTATTGCTAAAAGAGATGATCGACCTGTAAGCGAACTTGTTCGAAGTGCTGTAAGTTTCTGGATAGCCCGTTCTAATACAGAAGAAAAAGATTCTGTTTCGGAGACGGCACCTGTTTATAAATGCGGTAAAATCCTTGTTGATGCCGATCACTTGAGGGATATTGCAAATAATAGCAGAGAAAATGTATGAAAAGTCTGGATACAAATATTTTACTTTATTCAATAAATTGCGATTGTCCAGAATATAATCAGTGCAGACAATTAGTAGATAAGGCATTAGCTGAGAAGGAATTATGGATTGTTGCTGATCAGGTTTGGTTTGAACTCTATAGACTTTTACGAAATCCTGTTGTACTTCAAAAACCGTTGACTGCTTCACAAGCTGCCGAAACAATTTACTGGTATCGTGAAAAATCAGGATGGCTGAAGTGTGCCTGGGAACCGGATATGATGAATGAACTAAAATCCCGGTGGGAAGAAGATAATTTTACTGCCCGTAAAAGTTTTGATGCTGTTTTGGCTGTTACTCTTAAAAAACATGGGGTAAAAGATTTTTATACAAGAAATAATAAAGATTTTGATAACTTTGATTTTTTTACCGTTATAAATCCCCTCTTATCCTTTTAAACTATATTTGATCCATCATCAATAGAGATTAAATATTTACACTCATTTTCCTGAAACCACTTCCAGTAATTTAGCTATTTTTTTTTCTGTTTTTTTATCTGTAAAGGAGTAGTACACAGTTTTTCCGGTATTCTTCCTGGTTAGAATACCGGACTGTTTTAGCATTTTTAACTGCTGGCTTGCAGCAGGTATAGACAGTTCTATGGATTCTGCAATATCACAGACACACAATTTGTTATCCAATAGTATTAATAGTATCTTTAACCTCGTCTGGTTGCCCAGTAGTTTGTAATAATCGGCGGTTCCCTCAAGTTTAGTATAATTCTTTATTTTTTCTTTGTTAATTATGATAATTTCTTCATTTTTGCATAGATCGCCGCATACTGGTTCCATAATTATTTTTCGGCAAGTTTAGGTGCACAGCTTAAGACATTCTCCTCTACCTGTTCTGCAGTAATATCCCCGGTAATTTTTACCTTAATACCATCCTCTGTAGTTGTACTGGTAAAACTTTCAACCTTTTCTCTAAATACAGGAGTACAGCATGTGCAGGTTTCTGCCTGACAGGAGGAAACCTGTTCCTGTACTACTTCATTTGGGATACTATTTGAAAACTGCAGTTCTACACCATCATCTTTCTGGCTTACTTGTACCATTTCATCAATATTTCTTTCATTCATTTTTGTTCCCCTTGTTTAATCGTTTTCGAATATTTGAAAGTATAGCTAAGATATTATTTTATGTCAATAATTTTTACCAAAGAGACTTTTGCGATGTCTATTGAATTGATATGTTTTTGGCTGGTCAGAAACTTCGTTTCCTGCTCGCCTATGCATCCTTAGGCTTTTTTCGCCACTGAAATATCACTTTATTAGAGAAGAGCTGTGATTTAACTTATAATGAGTCACAACGCAAAAAGCTTCCAAATATATTATTTTCCAAAATTGTTGATTTGCAAACTATTTCTTAGTATTATACTAAGTATTGAACAGGGGAAATTTAGGAGTAGAAATATGATGTATTCAGGTGGAAGTCTTTTTGGTTTTTTTTGGATTTTCCCCTTTCTGGGTTTTGCTGCCTTTCTGGTAATGATGTTTTTACGGGGAAGGCATTCTTCCTCTTCCCACCGGGATTCTCACTATTTTGAGAAGAAGCACACAAAAGTGCAGAGAGAAATACCAGCGGAAATGCTAAAGGCCGGCCGGGACGTGCTGGATAATCTGGACTGGGAAATACGACTACTGGAAAAACAGCGTCTGGATGCCAATAGTAGTAAAGAGAAAGAAAAGATAGAGCTGGAACTGAAGGGCAAAAAAGCAGACTATAGAGCTGTAATAGAGCGTTTGGAGCAGTAGTTAAGG
>JALTGJ010000050.1 GCA_027077185.1 Spirochaetales bacterium
AGTATGGTCTAAAGACAAATGGGTGGCACTGGATGGAATGTCTATCCTTAATTCTTAGAAATTTACGGGAAAAAGCAAAAAAATAATGATTATTGAAGAAAAAAATAAAAAATTGCTTGATTTATAATTTCAATTCATTAAAATAAGATAATAAGGAAATTCAGGAGGATTTGAATGGATAAGCAACAAGAACAAATTATCGACGAAGCCTGGAGCAAAGAATCGATAATGGAGGTGGAAATCTCTATCATTGAAAGGATGATAGGCTGTCGAACTGTAGAAGCAGTAGAAGCTTCAATTAGCTACGCACAATTCCTCAGACTATCCGGTTTGAACAATGATAATTATCCACTATTTTTAAGATTATTGGAAGTTGAGAATCACTGGGTAATTGATTCGCTGGTTGGAATTAAAGATCCCTTTCTCTATTTGAGTTCGATTCACCCAAATAATTACATTATTTTAAGCAGTTACAGATTACTTACGGCATGGCATCCAGGTGGTATTTATCCAAAAACCCTGGCTATTATACTTGGAGTATTACAGGCCGCTTTCAGTTCACCTAAAGATGGTTTTAAAATTTACAATGTCAGCATTAATGATGTAAATAATCTTGGAAAACATCTAAATAAAGAATTGGGACAGGATGATCCAAACAATCGTTGTATATTGGATATTTTGGATAGACTGGGTTCATTGGCAGGTACTTCCAGTGAGGCAAGTGTAGAGCAAATGGCAAGACAGGCTAATAGTATAAGAACATTTTTCTTTGATAAAAGGAAAAAAATGGAGGATATTATACCTCAGGTACTGCTGGTTAAATCTGATTATATTGCAAAAGAAATAGCCCCAGACAAAGTTTTCGTAGATTAAGCAGAGTGAGGAGTTAGAAAGATGAAAGAGCTTTTTGAAAAAAAACAAAGTTGGACTCAGGAAGATATTGCAACAATAGAATACGGATTATTAAAAGGGTTAATGGGAGTTAGAACAACTGAAGCTGTTGAAGCTGCTTTAACTTATGGAAATTATTTGAACAGTTTAGGTATTACCAATAGTAATTATCCAATTTTCCTGAAAGTACTGGGGGTAAGAAACCACTATGTAATTGATGCACTTCTGGGAACAAGGGATCCTTTTCTATTTATGAGTTCCATACAGCCCAACTATTTTATAGTTGCAACATGTTTTAGTTTTCTTGCAAAGTATCATCCTGCAGAAATCTATTCCAAAACATTGGGTATAATTTTAGGTGTATTTCAGGCTGCCTTTAACAATCCTCTGGATGGATATAATATTTATCCTCCAACTATTGCTGATGTAAACAGTCTTGGAAAACATCTTATAGAGGAAAAAGGTCAGGATGATCTTTTAAATAGAAGTATTCTGGATGTTCTGGATAAAATAAGTGAACTGGAAGGTCAGCATGTTGATGAAGATATGGAAGATCTTGCAGTCCATGCACATAATATTAGAAATAACTTTTTTGATTCTACAAAAAGACTTGTAGATGTAATTCCTAATGTTATTTTGAAATCAGAACCTAATATGGATCCCGAAATTGAACCAAGGGAACGTTTAGGCCTTGACGCTGCAGAAACTTCC
>JALTGJ010000051.1 GCA_027077185.1 Spirochaetales bacterium
ATATTCTTGTGATGCCAGAGGAACTTTAATGATATGGGATACAGAATCAAAATCCCTTATAGATAAAATTCAAATATCATATCTTCAGGTAAAAACAATAGCTGTTAATTCATCTGGAACGAAGCTTGCTGTAGTTGAAACAGATAATATTTCTTCCTTTAGACTTTCTGTATGGGATCTTCAAAAGAAAATAAAATTATTTTCTCACAAAATGGAAGGATTACCTATATTTATTAAATTCAGCCCCAATAGTAACTTTATAGTTTACAGTAAAACAGACTGGAATGGTCTTGTATTTCTTGATTCTTCCAGAGGGCAGGAAGTTCCTCTGTTATTCGAGGACTATGGCATAGTTTCTTCAATTTATCTGACCAGTTCAGAAAAGACTTTAATGTTTTACAGTCCTTCCGGCAATATTCAATACTGGAATCTCACAAATGGAACATTAAAAGCTCCACCAATAAAAACCCGTAGAGAACTCTCATCTATAAATATGACCAGGGATGGTACATTGATGACAGCTTCAGACGGAGACAGCCTGTATTTAATCAGCCTTCGGACCGGAGGAATTCTTTATTCGGAAAAACTGTCCAATATACAATATGCAGGAATTGATAATTCCACAAACAAATTGATAGTTCTTTTTAAAAAAGACAACAATTTAAAACTTGGAGTATGGTCTATTTACAGGGCAAATAATCAAAATAGCCTGATTAAAGAAAAGGAAATTGATATTAACCCAAATATAAACACTTCTGCAGGATTTGAAATAATAAATAATAAAATTTATTTTTCAGGTGTTATGGGTGAAATTTTGGTAACAGATATAAATACCGGAAGCACAATGGTCTTTTCTAAAAATATAATTTCATCAATTTCAGATTTAAGCATATTAAATGGAGAATTATTTTTAGCTACAGATAAGGAACTAATTACTTTAAAATCTGATTTTTTTCAAACTAAATTAAAAATAACAAAAAAAACCGATATAAAGTTAGATATAATTAAAAATCCATTTAATGTACCAACGGGAATTGTAAATGATGGGAAAAGTTTTTTTGTTTATCCCATGGATATTCTAAAAGGCAGTATAAAAAAACTTTATTACAATAATCTGAGCATTGTATCGGATGATTTCTCTTCTCCACTTGTTTCCGTTGATTATTCAAATGGTAAATTTATTAGTTTGGAAAAAGACGGAACTTGTAGAATTATAAATTCTTCCACCGGTAAAAACATCTTTAAATATTCTTCTTTTGGAATTAATTCCCTTGCATATGTATATGGCAATAATTTAATTGCAGGAAGGAACAGAACTGTTTATTTAAAGTCACCTCTTTTACATATAAATCCTGCAAGTGAAGAAGTTGTTCCAATAAAAGAAAGTAACTTACTTATTTTTAAAGTTGATTATGACAGTATAACAAGAACTCTTTATACCCTTGGGTTCGAGGAAAGAACTTCCGGGCTTAAGACTGTATTAAAATCGCATACCGGCAGGAACTGGGAACTTTCAGAAACAATAATGACATATCCCGGAGAGGATCAATCAGGTACCTTTGTAGTTGATGAGCGGAAATCACGTATATATCTCTCAATTGGCAATAGCGGGCTTATTATGTATGGATGGGAGGGTTTTACAAATTTGGAAAATACCAACCATGTACCAGAGAAGTTATATATCTACGGCGACTACCTGATATCTCTAAATATTGACTTTTCTATAACAATTTGGGACACTGACACTGGAAAGATTATCCTAAATTATTTTTTACTTAAAAATAATAAATGGATAGCTGTAAATGCTGACGAAAATATAATTTTATCAGACAGTAGTTTACAAGAATACATTAACTAATCATGTGAGGGGTTTTCAGCTATTTTTTTTATTGCTGCTTCCACGGCAGTCTCCACGTCCTCGGCATATTCTCCATCGGCAAGAGTTTGTGCGTAAACTGTACCAATTAAAGAAACTCTATAATGCGGCTTTAGAGTATTTAAAGCTAATGCAGCCATATCAAGTACACAATCCTGACACTTACAAATATCTCTGGAACTTTCCTGCTGCAACTGCAGTTCCATTTTTTCCATAACAAGTCTTTCTGCTTCATTTACTAAATTTTCAAAATTATAACTATCTTTCAAAGACATAATACGCCTCCTTTAGTAATTCTCTTAAAGAATACTCTATATCAGGATGAATCTCTACTTAAATTTTCAAATCTGGTATATTTTGGTATAAAAACAATAGGTACTATACCTATTGGACCATTTCGCTGCTTTGCAATTATTAAATCTGTTGAAATATTAACAGCAGAACGTGATTGATTATCATTCTGAGTAGTTTCACGCTCTCTGTGAAGAAACATTACAACATCAGCATCCTGCTCAATTGATCCCGATTCCCGTAGATCTGCAAGGGAGGGAGCCTTCCCTTCTGACTGTCTTCCTACCTGGGAAAGACAGACAATTGGAACCTCCATTTCTCTTGCCAGAGATTTTAGGGATCTTGAAATTTCTGCAACTTGTTCATGTCTGGGTACATTACTTTTACTTTCTGGTTCTATTAAGCCAATATAATCAATAAAAAGTATTTTAACACCTTCTTTACTTAACATTCTCCTTGCCTGTGCTCTTAAATCCAGAAGCTTCATATTGGGAGTATCATCAATATAAAGAGGTGCTTCATATATTCTTCCGGCAGCTTCTGTTAAATTATGGAAATCACTGGGTTTAAGCATACCTGATCTTAGCTTTTCAGAATTTATCCTTGATTCACTTGCGATAAGACGATTCATAAGCGCCATTTCCGACATTTCCAGGGTAAAAAATCCAACAGGTATTTTATTTTTTATTGCTATATTTGCAGCCATGGTAAGAGCAAGTGCTGTTTTACCTACGGAAGGTCTGGCCCCAATTACAATAAACTCAGATTTTTGAAAACCACTGGTCATGTTATCCAGTTCAGTGAAACCTGTAGGAACTCCTGTATAACTTTCCTTTCTATGATAAAGTTGTTCAATGGCTGATATCGCATCCGGCACGATGTCTCTTGCAACCCGGTATTGACCTCGCTGCTGGCTGTCTGTTACAGCAAAAACTTTCTTTTCAGCCTCTTCTATAACTGCCCTTCCGTCAAGAGACTCATCATGGGCACTGGAAATCATTTCCCCTGCTATTTTCAACAACAGACGTCTTATACTGTTTTCCTGTACAATTTTAGCATAATATTCAACATTAGCACTTGTGGGAACCACAGAAGTTAAAGTGGATACATATGCTGTTCCACCGGCACTTTCCAATGTGCCGGTGGAACGCAATTCATCACTCAAGGTAAGAAGATCAACACCACGCCCCTCTTCAAAAAGGCCGACTATAGCAGTAAATATTTTTTGATGAGCAAGTTTATAAAAATCATCTGCTCTTAAATAGCGAAACACAATTCCCAATGCTTCAGAATCAAGTAAAAGTGCCCCTAATGTTGCCATCTCCGCATCATTATTATGGGGCGGTATTTTATCCTTTAAATCCATTGGGATCATGACTGGAATAATTCCTTAACTGTCTTCGCTTTTAGTTTCTTCCACTACTTCTTCAGATTCTTCAAGCACTTTTTCTTCCACAACTTCTTTCTTTTCTGTACTGACAGCTGCTTTAGGTTCTTCAATCTTTTTATCACTTTTTACAGCAAGTTTTAGATCTGCAGTTTCATTACCGTAAAGTTTTACTTTTACAATAAAATCACCAATCATTTTGATTGTATGACCTGGAAGTTCAATTTTCTTTCTTTCTACAGTTATACCTTCTTTTTTTAACTCTTCGGCAACATTAGCATTTGTTACAGAACCAAAAAGTTTGCCTGTATCACCGCTTGAAACTATTAACTCCAAATTGATTGCTTCAATTTTTTCTTTTAAGCCGGCAGAAGCAGCACGTTTCTCTTCTTTCCGTTTTTCAATTGCAGCTTTTCTACTTTCAAACATTGAAATATTCTGCTTGTTAAAAATCAATGCCAACTTTTGAGGGATAAGGAAATTTCTTGCATAGCCATTTGCTACGACACGAACATCTCCTTCTTCGCCCAGATTATACACATCCTGATTAAGAATAACTTTCATTATTTTCTCCTTTGATCGCAAAAGTGGCTGCCAATTTCCGGCAACCAGCCTTCTATGCTCTATACTTGATCCACAACTCAGAGACTCCAAAAACCGGAACCCCTAACAATATAACTAAATTTATTCCGGGCATCAGCAGTACTGCAAAAATAAATATTGCAAAAAAACGTCTGCCCCTTTTTGTAACCTTATACTTATTTAACAAAAACTTCACTAAACCAATACCATGAAGTCCGTAAATAAATGTAATAATAAAAGTGCCATTCCACAAAAAATAACTCAGCCAGGGAATCCCAATAAAAATATCAACAAGGACGCCCCCAAGAAAGAATATTAGCGGCCATATCATTATATCCGGTACTGTAAAGTCTACAAGTTTTAAAGATTTTTTCTTTAAATTTCTACTGATTATCATATCTGATATAAACCATGACGAAACAAGCATAACAAAATATGCAAACACATAGTTTCTCATAACCAGTTTTGCAGTAGAGTCAACTATTAGTTCCGGACTCATCTGCTTTAGTAAAACAGTAGCTTCAAAAGAATCTGAACCTGATACAGAATCTCTGAACATTTTTGAAACAGCTACAATCTGATCCTTTAAAATATTTACAATCTCAGTATTTCCTGAATAATGTAAAAATACAGGAAGACTGATTATTGCAAAACCTGCCGAAGCTGTTAAAAACAAATACAAAGTTCTGTTTTTTAACCAGGAAACTATTAAAACACCTGCAAGGATTGCAAGGGGGTAAAATAATTCAGCTAAAATCAAAAATAACCGTAAATCCTTTCCTTCAATGCCGGAAGCTCTGATAATTGTCTGAATAACAATAACCAGTGCGACAAAAAAAACTGACATTGAAAGATAAACAATACCATAACGACTAAAAATTATAAAAAGTGGTATAGCAAATAAAAAAAACACCACACTTATTTGAA
>JALTGJ010000052.1 GCA_027077185.1 Spirochaetales bacterium
TGACCTGAAACAGGTTACAGACATGGTAACCTACTTTGAATCATCCGTTGAAAAAGTAAAAGAAGGGCATGAATATATATTGGGTATTGATGGGGGATCAACTACTACAAAGGTATGTCTAATTGATATGGAAACGGATAAAATTGCAGCAACCCATTATGGAAGAACTCATGGAGACCCTATTCAGTCTCTAAAAACCTGCCTGATTGAAGTAAAAAAGAAAATAAAAGAAGATATTGGAGATGGAGAAATTAAAATATCTTTGGCTTCTACAACTGGTTCTTCCAGAGAGATCCTTGGTGTTTTTATAGAAAGTCCCGGAGTTTACAATGAAATAATTGCACATTCTGTTGGAACTACCTACTTTGATGAAGATGTAGATACCATCTTCGAAATTGGGGGACAGGATGCAAAGTATGTTCTCTTAAAAAATAAGGTTCCAATCGACTATGCAATGAATGAAGCTTGTTCTGCAGGAACAGGATCCTTTCTGGAGGAATCGGCTCATGGTGATCTAAATATTGAGCATGCCTTTGAAATAGCAGAAATTGCTCTTTCTACAGATACTGCTCTTAAGTTCGGCGAACATTGCTCGGCATTTATAAATTCTGATATTAGAAAGGCTATTCAACAGGGAGCCAGCAGAGAAAGTATTACAGGTGGGATTGTAACCTCTATTGTATCCAATTACCTGAACAGAGTTGTAGGGAACAGAACTCTGGGTAAGAAAATATTCCTTCAGGGTGGAGTTGCAAAAAATAAGGCTGTTCCACTTGCTTTTGCACTTCTTCTTGACAAAAAAATACTGGTACCCCCATCCCCTGAACTTATGGGTGCATTTGGAGTTGGTCTCCTTGCAAAGGATAAACTCAAAGAAGGATTACTCGAAAAATCGAATTTTGATCTTGATGCACTTATAAATCAGGAAATAATTTACGAGAAGGTATTTACATGTAAATCATGTGAAAATTTCTGTCCTATTCAAATTTTAAATGTAAATAACAATAAATATATGTTTGGTGGAAGGTGCAGTAAATACACAAATACAAAAAACAAACCCGATCCTTCGGTTAAAATTTTTGACTATGTTCAAAAAAGATCTGATTTATTATTTGTTGAATGTGCTCCGAATAAAGAGGACTTTGTCCCGAAGTATGACTTTACAGTGGGTGTTCCCCGGGCATTTTCTGTTCATACAATGTACCCTCTGTATTCCTGGTTTTTCCATAGCCTCGGAATAAAGACAGTAATGTCAGACAAGATAGCTCATGAAGGCGTTGCCAGAGTAGAGAGTTCTTACTGTTTCCCTGCAGAAATTGCCCATGGTGCAGTTCAGGACATCTGGGATAAGGGATGTGATTATATTTTTGTACCCCATTTTAGAGATATGGAAAGTTATGAAGATGATGTACATGCTAATTTCTGTCCTATAACACAATCACTGCCATATTATATTAAGAAAGCCTTCCCTGACATTCCGGAAGATAGATTTCTTGCTCTTATTGTTTCGTTTAAGTTTGGTAAAGCTAAAGCAATGGAGTTTTTTATAGAAATGGGTGCACAGATGGGCATTCCAGCTGCCGAAATAGAATATGCATTTAACATTGCTTTTGATAAGCAAAATGAATACTTTAGAAAAGCTGCAGATATGGGAAGAGCAGCTCTTGAAGAAGCAAAAAAAGCTGAAAGACCGGTAATTGCTTTACTTGGCCGGCCCTACAATGCATTTACAAGAGAAGCAAATATGGGTATTCCCCGTAAATTTACCAGCAGAGGTTATTCTGTTATCCCCTACGATATTCTCCCTTTTGAAGGAAATGAAATATTCGAAAATATGTATTGGTACTATGGCCAGCAGGACATGAAAGCAGCAACATTACTTAAAGATGAACCCAATATCTATGTTACATGGATAACAAATTTTTCATGCGCCCCGGACTCCTTTATGCTTCACTATCTTAAATGGATTATGGGGGTCAAACCATTTTTGGTTCTGGAATTTGATTCTCACTCTGCAGATGCAGGAATTGATACAAGGGTTGAGGCCTTTTTGGATATTATTCAGGGATACCAATCCAAGAAAGATGAACTAAATGAAAAAAGATACGATAATGGTTTAAAATTTGTAAATAATGGCGATGATGAAATACATATTTACGATTCAATAAATGATAAAAAAATAAAAGTAAGGAATAATCCCAGAATAAAAATGCTTCTTTCCAATATGGGAGATTTATCAGCCCAGATGATGGCTGCCTCCATTCAGGCAATGGGCTATAAAGCCGAAGCCCTTCCCATGGCAGATAGGGAAACACTGCATATTGCCCGAAGTCATGCATCAGGAAAAGAATGTGTACCTTCCCATCTTGTACTTGGAAGCGCATTAAAATATTTTACTTCAGAAAAATACAGAAAGGATGAAATTTATCTTCTGTTTGTTCCAATTACAACAGGTCCCTGCAGAACCGGACAATACTTTGTTTTTTATGAAAATCTGTTTAGGGATTTAGGTCTTGAAAATGTAGTTGTTTTTACACTGAGTGCAGACAATTCTTACACAGAACTGGGGCCGGGATTTTCGAAAACCCTCTGGAGAAGTGCTGTTATAGCGGACTATATGAAGGATATTCAAAATTCACTAAGAGCATGTGCTCTGGATCCTGAGTCTGCCTTAAAAGAATACAAGGTTCTATGGCAGGAACTAATTGGAGAAGCTAAAACAGGGTTTAAGAACGCCGGTCCTGTATTAAAAAGAATTGCAAAGGGAATAAGTAAAATACCCCTCAAACAGAAAATGATTGACACACCTAAAATTCTTATTGTAGGTGAAATTTATGTTAGAAGAGATGACTTTGCAGTAGATGATCTTGTTGATCTTTTTAGTAAAAAGGGAATTATAGCCAAGGTTTCCGGTATTGGAGAATGGATACACTATCTTGATTTTGTCAGGAAGTATGATCTTACAAAACGTCTAAAACTGCTGCCATGGTGGAAAAGACCTTTTTCCAAAGAACAAAGACAATTACTTATTCTAAAAATTGAAAAGGCCTGGAAACATAATGTGGAAAAGATGGTAAAGGGTGCATTAAAGGAAGCAATGCTGATACCTGAAACACCACATGATATGGATATTATTATGAATAATACAAAAAACCATTTTGTTAATCATGAGCTTAATTCAGAGATTGCAGTATCTACAGGAGTAGCAGCAACAGCAATGGAACATGGTTATTCAGGTATTGTAAACATAGCCCCTTTTGCATGTCTGATTGGCCGTGTTATCGAAGGGCTGTACACTCCATGGGCAAGGGATAGAAACTACCCAATTATTTCTGTTGAGATTGATGGGAATCAGCTTCCGCCTAATCTTATAAGTAAGCTTAATATCTTTATGGTGAATGTACTAAGGTTTAGAGACAATCCTAATATTGCATCTTTAATTGATGATCTGGATACGGAGCCCCTAACAGAAAAAGAAACAATAGCGGAAAAAATTAGATAAAAAAACCAGATCATTGTAGAGAGAACCATGATTAACCTGGTTCTCTCTATTTTTTCTTAAAATACAATGGCAGAATAATCTCAAAACAAACACCCTGATCTGTATTTTTTGCTTTAATTCTCCCACTGTAACTTTTGATAATTGTACGAGCTATGGATAAACCAAGACCATTATGTTTTCCCTGATTCTTGTCCCTATTTGAATAGAATCTATTAAATATTTTTTTTAAATCACTGTCCGTAATATGTTTACCTGTATTTGATATACTAATAACAAGCTCATTGCTATCTTTAATACTTTCCAGTATAATTTCGACAGGGCTGCCTTCAAGTCCAAAAGAATTTGCATTTTCCATAATATTAATAAAAACTCTGCCCAGTTTATTTTCTGTTCCAATTACATTTATATTGCCAGAAATACTGTCAAAATGCCATACTCGTGATGGATATTTAACCTTAAAGCCACTTATAAGGTTATCAAGTAGAGTCTTTATATCCACAGGGTCTTTAAGCTCTTCCTCAAGATCCTTATCAATAAGTGATAATTCTCTTATTCCATCCAATAAAAGTTCCATTCTAACGGTATTTTGAGCTATAAGGCGAATAAACCTGTGCCTCTGGTCTGCTGTGGCATCCTGCATCATCTCGGATGCAGTACGCAATACAGACAGAGGATTTTTAAACTCATGACTAAAATCTTCTATAAAAGTTGCTGTATAGCGTATGTGTCTGTCCAGTCTGATAGTAAGTTCATCCAGTGACAATGATAATTCACCTATTTCATCCATCAATTTTAGTGGGGTAAAAGAACCTACTAAACGCCCTCTTCCTGTACGAATTTTTTCTGCATCATTTCTAAGACGTTTAATCCTCGAAGAAATTGATAATGATAGCAAAAGGCTAATTACCAGAGCTACAAGCAAAGATAATAAAAATATTTTAAGAAGAACTATTCGGATCTCATAAAGATTTTGAAGTATTCTATAACTGGACTGGCTGCAGAGAACTGTAGCAATAACATTTTTGCCATCCATCACAGGAATTGCAATATAGAGCCTTACAGATCTTAAACCGTCAGAGGATATTCTTGTAACAGCTCCATAACGGCCATCCAATGCTGCTTTAACCTCTATTCCATTGAAAGGTAAATAGGATTTATAAAAACTTTCACCTGCAACAGGAACAGGAGGCTTAAATATTTTACGATATATTCTTACAGGCCATATGGCTGATCTATATAGAAAAGACTCTCTATTAATTTTTGTCCTAATAGCAGGCTCTGAATATAACAATTCTGTAGACTGTATTTCGGTTTGAAATACAGTACTTGAATCGGCAAGAAGCATTCCATTTTCGTCTAAAATACGAAGCCTTGCTTCGGTACGCCTATTTAAATTTATTAGAATCCTCTTTGCCTTTCCTATATCCAGATTGCCTGAATTACTTAATGCAGCAGACAAAAGCCTCCCCTGCTGAACCATTGATTTTTCCTGGGATTCCAATAGCTGCTTTTCATATGTATCAAGATAAAGAATAGATGCTACTGGAAGAAAAACAAGGATAATATTAAACAACATTAACCGGAAAGAGATACTATGAAGGAATTTCCCTATACCTGTATCCAAGGCCATAAACAGTTTCGATTTCTTCAAAGTTTTCATCCAGTATTTCAATTTTTTTTCTAAGTCGCTTTATATGTGTATCAATTGTTCTTTCAGATACATAAGTTCCATTGGGATAAATATGGTTAATAAGAGTATCTCTGGTTCTCACAATTCCCGGTGATTCTGCCATAAATCGTAAAAGATTGAACTCGGTAACGGTAAGCTCCAATCTTAACTTCTTCCAATAAGCCAAAAACTTATCAACATCAAGACTAAGGTTCCCCTGAGTTATAAATACCCCTGTTATATTTTCTATATTTCTTGCAGAACTTCGTCTAAATAAAACTTTTATCTTAACCAACATTTCTCTTAGGGAAAAGGGTTTGCACATATAGTCATCGCCGCCTAATTCAAGACCAAGAATTCTATCAATTTCCTCATCCCTGGAAGAAAGAAAGAGAATTGGGAGAGTTTCTGATTTATTTCTTATTTTTCTGCAAAGTTCAAGACCATCCATTTCCGGCATGGAAACATCCAGAAGAACCATATCAGGTAGTTTATTTTGAAAATCAATCCATGCTGAAAGTCCATTCCCATATTCAGAAATAGTATAGCCCTCCTTCTTCAGTGCAAAAACAATTGTTTCTCTTAGATCGGGTTCATCATCTACTACAGCAATATGCATAAAAATAAAATATCACGTCCATCGCATTATTTCAAATGGATTCTAAGAAAAGGTCACAACATTGCCACAATTCTGTTTTTAAATTTCCATATTATCCGGATAGCTTAGAGCTTATATAATTAATTGGAGGATTAAATGGGTAAAGATTTAGGAAATAGATTTAAAAACTGGACAGGATCAATTGTATTTAAAGGAATTGTTACATTTTTCCTGGGACTGTTGATACTAATTCCAGTTGGACAGATTAAGTCAGTACTGGATGAAAGAGAAAACAGGAAGATCTGGGTTGAACAGGAGGTCATAAACAAATGGGGGGGGGCACAGTATATTGCAGGACCTGTACTGGTTGTTCCCGTAATTGAGCACTACACAGAGCTTATTAATGATAAAAAAGAATTAATGTTGCGGCGACATAAAATATACATACTCCCGGAGATACTAAAGATTGACGGGGATTTACAATCAGAAATCCGGAAAAAAGGGATTTACAATATTGAACTGTATAACGGATCTTTTGATATAAAAGGCTCCTTTAAGTTATCTAAAACTACTGCTTTACCTTTTTCAGATCCTGAAATATTATGGGATGAAGCAGAGTTAATAATTGGACTTGGTGATGTGAAGGGTCTTAGTGGAAGAGTAGATCTACTTTGGGGAAATACCAGTTATGATTTTGAAGGTGGCTGCGGAAAATCAGAGTTGTTTCATTCGGGAATACATACAAGCATAAATATTGACCAAAAGACCACTTACTCTTTTCAGATTGGGATAGAACTTAGGGGAGGAGAATCTATATCATTCCTGCCTATGGGAAAGGAAACAATTGTAAATATCATTTCAAATTGGCCCAACCCCAACTTTCAGGGAGCATTCCTTCCGGAAACTCATAGTTTAAATGATACAAATTTTTCAGCAGAATGGAATATACATGCTCTGGCAAGAAATTTTCCACAAATTTGGATAGATAATGAAATAGATTCTTACGTTCTCCAGGAAGGAAGCTTTGGTGTAAACTTGATAGACCCCATAGATAGTTATTTTAAAAACCATAGGGCAATAAAATATAGATTGATGTTTATTTTTATACCGTTTATTGCACTATTCCTCTTCGAAATTTTTACAAAAACAAAAGTGCATCCCTTCCAGTACATTCTTGTTGGGTTTGCAATATCTATATTTTTTTTATTACTATTATCTATTTCAGAACACATAAGCTTCAGTGCTTCATATTTTATATCAGCCGGAGCCTCCAGTCTCCTGGTCTCTGCTTATACAGGTTCGGTCTTTAGTAGTAAAATAAAAGGATTAATTATGGCAGGATTAAATATCGTTTTATATATCTATCTTTACATGTCCCTGGGATCAGAAGACTATGCCCTTCTTATAGGTTCTCTGGGTCTGTTTGTAATTCTTGCATTAACAATGGTAATAACAAGGAAACTGAACTGGTATAAACAATAATTGCCTGTTAAATGATATATGGAATTTTTAAGTTTACACTTTTATAAACTACAAAAGTTTCAAAATCCTTTATCTGGTCTACCTGGGAAAGCTCATCGTCGAGGAATTCAGGTAGGCCAAACCCCTGCTCATCACTTAATAAAACATATATAAAACAGTCGTACCGGCCATTGGTTATTGAAACAGAAACAACACCTTTTAAACGGCTTAGTTCCTCTGCTTTTGCTTTTAATTCGACAGTATCAAGCTTAAGAGCAACAATTATAACCTGATGGCCATGAAGTGCCCCCGGATCTATCAAGCCGCTTATTTTTAGAACATTTTCTGATATAAGTTTATTAACCCTGGATCTGACAGTATTTTCTGTTAGAGAAAGTTCCTCTGCCATATTACTGTATGATTTTCGCCCTTCACGTAATAACTTTATCAATGCTAAATTGGTATCATCAATCTTCATTAATATAAACACTCCAAAAAATACTGTATTCTGTAAAGAGCCTATCCCTTTCTTATCTATTTGTCAAATATTTATTCATTAATAGGTGATTTCGTTAATTTTCTTGATTCAAATAACATACTTATTCTTTAGGGAATGTTCCTAACAAAACTTCCTTGAAATATTCAATTTGCGGAATAAAATCTGAACCAGAATAAAAAATCCACACCATTAACATGATTATTTCAATCTTAATTTACATCCCGGCAAGATAATCTGTTGCAAGCTTTGAATATTCAGACTCCGGGTTATGGCCTTTTATCTGTTTAAAGATACTCATGGAAATCTCTATATTTCCAAGCTGTAGATATGCAATGCCTTTAAGAAGCATAAGAGATTCATCAATTGAGGAAGTTTCATTCTCCCCTGCCTCGATCCAGGAAATAGCTTCTTTAAAATTATTATTTGCAATTAGTAGGTTTGCCTTTAGAAGAACAGCTTCGTTGTAAAAAGGAGTATTTCGTTCCAGGGTTAAATCAGCTATATCACTTAAAGCATCTGTAAGCTCTCCAGTCAAAGCTTTCATATATGTAAGATAAAAACCTGCTTCCTCTACTTCGTTATCCTCAAAAGCATTATCCAGTGCATCAGTAAAACTATCCTTTGCTTTTTCATATTTTCCTTCTTCCAGATACCCTTTACCAGATTCAAGATATTCGGAAAATTCATCATTACTCCAGACGAATCCTTCCTGAGGTGCTTCTGCTCCCCGAACACCCAAAACATCAGATCTGTCGGTAATCGGTTGATTAAATAAATTTAGGATAGTCCTCAGAATAAAAGACTGTGTGTTCAAAGCACGGGATCCTTTTTTAATTAGACTATCAATCGGGTATGTTCCTGGCTGAGTTAGGGTATATTTACTCTTTTCACATAACAGCTCAACAACAGTATTTTCACCTACCCTAATAACAGATTCGTTGGTTACACTATCTCCAGAGGAAAGTTTCTGCCAGATATTTCCATCCATTACTTCCAGGGAGCCGTCAATAAATTGAACCGTAGTATTCCCACTGATAGAAAAAATTACAAGACTAAAAAAAATCAAAATATTGAATTTCTTCATATAGCTCCCCTTAAACTATACTATCTACCCGAAAATTAAATAAATCAAGATATTGTTTAATTGATTTAAACAAAAATATTTGTACTAATAATATAATTGGGATATAATAGATAGATAAGTAAAATTAAAGACGGAGTATATTAGTTTAAAACTTGATATTCCTGCATCATTACTCCTCCTTTCGGAGGTTATTAATGAGAAAAGCTTTTTTTGGGTTCCCCCTGTTTTTATTTACACTGGGATTATGTTTCTCACAGAGTGCTTCTGTAGATTATAATGACTATTACAGATTTCCATTATCTCTGGGTATAGAGTATCAGGATCTCTCCCCCTTTGCCGATTATGCATCCACTTACAATATTTTTGATCTATCCGCAAACCTTAGATGGCCGATCCCCTCAAACCCTGTCTTTCAGCCTTCCTTACGAATAGGGATGATGAGCTTTGATAATCAGGATCTGACTGAACCTTTAAAGTGGGACAGTACAAACTGGTACGGTCTGATTGGGGCGGCTTATTCCAACAGGTTCCAAAAAAACTTCGAAATTGGAGGAGAGCTTATGGCAGGGCTTTCCCAGGCTGTATTCCCTGATCTGCTACCGGATCTAGGTCCGGTAGGGAACTTGAACCTGCTATTTGAAGCAGGAGGCAGAATAAGCCTTAACCCGTCATACAGCATGTCCATTGATATACATCCAAGTCTCAAATACCTTTACACTCTTGGTGATCTCACTGATTACAACGGTTTTATTTTTGGAATTGGATTTTCCGCTTCATATAGATTCGGGGAGGACCCGGATGCTCCAACTGCAATAATTCGGAGTCTCAAATTCAGCGAAACAGATATTCCGGATCTTTTTGCTGCTATGCAGAGCTACTATGTGAAAAATCCCATTGGAACGATATCAATTACCAATACGGAAAATCACGATATTGAAGATCTTGAAGTATCCTTCTTTCAGGCGGGATTTATGGACACGCCAACCCCTGCAGCATCGATTCCTGTTTTGAAGGGAAAAGAAACTGTTAAAGTACCTATCTTCGCTTCTTTTAACAGAGAGGTTTTTTCCGTAGAAGGGATTACACCTCTGACCGGCGAGATAATAGCCTCCTACACATCAAGAGGGAAACCGGCAGAACAGAAGACAAGTGTAACGTACGATCTTCATGATAAAACTTCCATGGTTTGGGATGATGACCGGAAAGTTGCGGCCTTTATTACTCCTGCCGACAGTGCCTTGCGAAACTATGCAAGTTTTATCCGCCAGAGCTGTAAAGACAGTACAATACCCGCTTACTCGGAACCCATGCAGTTTGCTGTTCAGGTCTTCCATGCCCTGGGAGAGATAGGATGCCTCTACCAGGTGGACCCGACTCTTCCATTTACCGAAGTGCAGGAAAATTTAATGGTTGTGGATTCCATCAGTCTTCCCAGAACTACCTTAAAAAATATTACTGGGGACTGTGACGACCTCACAGTGCTCTACTGCAGTCTCCTTGAAACCGTCGGAATAAGCACCGCCTTCATCACAATCCCCGGCCACATCTACGCTGCATACAACACAAAGGTAGCTGCAAGAGATTATGAAAAGATCCACCCGAACAGGAAAATGACTATAAGCATCGATGGGGAACTATGGGTACCGGTAGAAATAACAATGATCGGAAAAACCGGATTTCTTGAAGCCTGGAGGACAGGTATAGAAGAATGGACCCGATACGATAACGAAGCTACTGTAAGGGCATTCTACAAAACAAGAGACAGCCAGGACCTATACCGACCAGTAGGGCTTACCGAAACAGACCTGGGTCTCCAGTATGGCAACAGTGAGGCCATTGATAAAGGTTTCAACAGCGATATGGACAAGATTATTGCTCAGGTAGTTGCTGAGTATGCAGACAAAGCAAAAAAGACTGGAAAGAAACAGGATTACAACCGTCTTGGCATCGTTTATGCCCAGTTCCAGCGCTACAGACAGGCGAAAACTGCCTTTAACAAGGTTATATCCCTGGATCCGGAATTTACAGGTGCAAAAATAAACGTAGGAAACCTGGAGTTCCTGACCGGGAACTACGGTGGAGCTGCAAAGGCCTACGAAGCTGCTGTTGAAAAACTGGACTCAAAGGGAAGGGGGAAAAGCTCTACTGCTCTCAAGGTACTTATCAATCTTGCCCGAACAAATTATATGCTGGAACACTTTGAAGAAGCTGATTCCTGGTTTACCAGAGCCAAAAATATTGATCCTGCAAAGACAGAGGAGTATGCATATCTGGCAACAGGAGGAAACGGAACAGGAAGGGCCGCGGAAGAACAGGCTGTGAAGGATACGATTATTTTTGTGGATGAGTAGCGAGACTCACAACTACGAAGGGGAGACAGTTAGCAGTGATCAGTTTACAGGGAAGACCGAAGACGAGAAACCCAAAAATGGAGTGGGGAGAAATAATATGAAAAAAAATATTTTAAATTTATCTACAAAGTCCGTTTTAGGTGGATTGTTTTTTACTGTTATTGTTATTCTTAGCTCATGTCCCACCCCAATAAATGAAGATATGTTTTTACAGGTAAAGGACAGCATGGGACCCGCAATTATTATCAGTTCGCCGGGCGATGGAGCTTATTGTTCAAAAACTGTCGTTGTAACCGGAACGGTGTCTGATCTTTCCACTGATACCGGTAGCACTGGTCAAGTGAAGAAACTTTCCTATGAAATACTCTCTACCGGTATAAAGGAAGAAGTCGCTTTTAATAAAGATGGTAATTTCAGTTTCAATATTAATACAACAAGTCTCAGCTCAAGATTTGTGCTGAAAATAAGCGCAGAAGACTGGAACGGGAATACAGCAGACAGTTCAATTACTTTAAATATTCAGGCAGATAATAATATTCCCTCTTTTACAGTAAATCCGGGAAATTATCAGGTCACCCTTGAATGGGATGATGTTCCCCTTGCATCTACATACACTGTCTATTATGCAGCAGGAGGGACAATCCCCTCAGAACAAGTCGGGACCAGCATTGCAGATATCCATTCTCCCTATGTAATTACGGGGCTTGATAATGGTTCCTATTACACTTTCTTACTTGCTTCTCAATCATCAGACGGAACGGAAATAAACTGGTCAGGATATGAATTTGCTATTCCTCTTTCACCATCAACGTTTATTCCGCAGTTACGTAACGAATATGGAGCAATATCTCTTTCTTGGGGAAAAATTAAGGGATATGATAATTTCAAAGTCTACCGTTCCAATGAAGTAAATGGTGTATATTCCAACATTTCCGGTATTCTCAGTACCAATTACTATACAGATAATTCCTGCGAACCTGATACAAATTACTACTATAAGATAAGCCCCGCCCTTGAGGGATCAACCTTAAGCAGTCATGCTTTTAGGAAATCCTCCATATTTGAATCCTCCCGGCTGGAAATGATAGGGGCAGTTCTCGGTCTGTGGACCAGCTTCAAATGGGTCCGCTGTGAAGGTAATTATCTCTATGTTGTTTCCACATTTTGCTTTTTCGGCGGTTGTTCATATTATTTTGATATTTACGATATAACAAATCCTGAATATCCTGAACAGTTAGGCAGGACTGAATTAACAGGAGTGGACCCTGTACAGGTAGCTGTTCACAATAATTATGCCTACGCCGCCAGTTCCCAATATCTGGATATCATAGATATTCAGGATAAAACAAATCCTTCAATTATAGGTACCTGTGGAGGATTTACCGATATACAGGGTGTTGCAGTTTCGGATACCGATATTTGTGTGGCAGATGGATCTGCAGGTCTTCGGTTTATTGATATTACAGATATTGGTAATCCTGTTATCGGTGATACATGTGATACCGCTGGAATTGCTCATAAAGCTGTTCTTACCCCTGCCTATGCCTGTGTGGCAGACGGAGCTTCAGGTGTTCAGATTATAGATCTATCAACCAACGCCATAATTAAGACAGTTGTTACCGGCGGGAATGCTTTATCAATTGAATTGAACGGAGATTATGCATACATTGCCGATGATACAGGAGGCCTAAGTATAATTGACATATCTACCCCTTCCTCTGCAAGTGTAAAACAGACCTGTGATACTGCCGGAAGTGCCCAGGACGTTACGCTTGCTGATAATTTTGCCTACGTCTGCGAAGGAACAGACGGTCTGGTTGAAATAAATGTTTCCGATCCTGCCTCCCGCACTCCTTTTGTTTCCCTGACTGATTCATCCGTTAAGGAGGCTGTTTGTATTACAGATTATGGAGATTACAGCTACGTGGTTGACGGAGGGGATGAGATGGCAGGAATAAAAATATTTTACCGTAATCCCAATACTCCCCGTATGAATTATGCAGGTACAATCAGTACTGCTTTTTCCAGTTATGGAGCTCCTCTTGCCTGCGACGGTAATTATTTTTATGCAGGAAGTAACGATGGGAAATTAAGCATTATCGATATGACGTCCGAAACCGAAGTATCTTCCTATACAACTCAGGAAGCGCAGATTACTGCAGTTATTCTGCATGGGAATTATGCAATTGTAAGTTCGGGAACTTTATTCGGCTCCTCTAATTTTATAGAAATAGTCAATATACAGGATCCCCAAAATCCGGTTTTAGCGCATTCATTAAGTTTTGATAAAACCATGTTCTGCAGAGCTGTCTCTGGAGACTATGCCTTTGCCGTAGGTCCCGGGGGGATGTCGATTATCGATATGTCAGATCCTCAGGAAGCCTTTGTTAAACAGACTTTCGGTGGAGTTGGATGGGGAGTGGATGTAGCAATTCAGGATCAGTATGCCTATATTGCTGCATATAATTCCGGTTTTATAATAGTGGATTTTTCCAATTTAAATGCACTTCGGATAGTGGGCTCTGTGCTCCTTCCGGACTATGCACATTCTGTTGTGGTAAAGGGCAGTTACGCGTATGTTGGAGTAGACAGTGATTCAAGTCAGGACTACGTACAAATTATAGATATTTCGGATCCGAAGTTTCCAACTTTAATCAGTCAGAGTATCTGTGACGAAATTAAACCGAATAGATTAACTTTGGACGGTGATTATCTTTTCTCCATTAACGGAGGATATGCAATGGATGTATCTAATCCGGCAGAACCATACCGTATTGAATTAATACCAACGATACACGGTGAGCAGGAGTTTTGCGATATGCTCATTCTGGGATCCAAAGCATATTATCAGTCCAGCGGAGGAATAGACGTGATTAATCTTATTAATTAATCTGACCTGGAACCAAGCCCCCCCCCTCCACATAACGATGAATTTTCCTGGAAAGAAGTGTTTGATAGGGTATTCCCATCTCCATAGCCTTCTTTTGAATTTCATGGAAATCATGCTCATACAACCGTATGAGTAACACATTTATCTTTTTTCAAAGTGCTAATCACAGCAGCCTTAATTGCATTTATCTCTTCTGTTGAGGGAGTAGTCAACTTCATACTTCTACTGTCAAGGGCTTCAAATAATAGAAGTTTCAGATACGGAAAACCCTTCTCTTCCCTGCACTTATGATACTCCAGGTAGTACCTATGGGATTTCAGCTGCGATCCATCTCAAGTTCAGGAGAAGACAACTGGTCACTTGTAGATAAGACCATTCCTCTATCAGTAGTTCGTTTAGTACCGAAGCTCCCGGATAAACTCTGCGAGCTCCGTTACACCAATAATCTCTTTT
>JALTGJ010000053.1 GCA_027077185.1 Spirochaetales bacterium
AGTTAATTCAGCAAACTCATTATTAAGTACTTCATATTTTTTATAGTGCTCATTGATACTGCCAAATTCAGTATCAAAAAAATTAATTAGTGTGGAAATACTATTTTCAAGCCCTATTAAAGGAAAATCCTTACTGACTAATGTGGCGGTTTTAATTGAAACCAGGGTTTTTGCAGGATTTTTTACACTAATACTGTAAAAAACATTATTTTGTTTTACCAAATCATAATTTGAAGAACCAGTCTTAACAAGGTTAAAATTATTTTTCAAAAAATAATCCATAAGCACTTTGGATTTAAGCAGAGAAAGCAAATCTTTTTCCATCTTAACTTTAAACGAATAATTTTTGAGATAATCTACTGCATTATAATAGGCAATATTGTTATTACCGGCATTTGCTGCATCTACTTCATTACCCTCTGTTGAGTCTTCATTAACTGTCTGCCGAAGATCACTTAAGGGCAAAGATAAAATTCCACGTACTTCATTGGAATTTTTATTAAGTAAATTAATATTTTTTTCCAGAAGCATATAATTTTTACCTGCAGCTGAAACTTCCCTGGAAAGAATATCCAATTTGCTATTGAACCTATTTGAAAGAATAAAAAAAAGAATTACTATTACCAGTAGAATAACTGCTAAAACTAGAGCTAATATCGAAAATTGTTTTATTTTGTTAAAATTTTTCATTGACAGTGAGAATAACCTTTAATTTATAAATTTATCAAGGGAAAGACTGAAATTTACATGGAATTGCACAGAGCAATAATTACAGTAGAGATACTTTATAAGTATCTCTACTGTACTAATACGAAATTATTTACGATTTTTAGCAGATTCTACTGTGTTATACATTAACATTGTGATTGTCATAGGACCAACCCCACCTGGAACAGGAGTAATTTTTGAAGCTTTTTCCAAAGCAGGTGTATAATCCACATCACCGACAAGTCTGTAACCTCTCTTCTTACTGCTGTCTTCGACCCTGTTAACACCAACATCAATAACTACAGCACCGTCTTTAATCATATCAGCAGTAATAAATTCGGCCTTACCGATAGCTGCAATAAGAATATCAGCACGTTTGGTTATTTCTGCCATATTTTTGGTTCTGGAATGACAAACTGTAACTGTAGCATTACCACCCTCTGACTTATTCAGGAGCAAATTTGCTACAGGTTTTCCAACTATATTACTTCTTCCTACTACAACAACATTGGCTCCTTCAACTTTTACATTGGAATGAAGAAGTAATTTTATTATACCGTGTGGTGTACAGGGTAAAAAGGTGTCCTTTCCCATTAACATCTTACCAATACTTTCAGGATGGAATCCATCAACATCCTTGGATGGATGAATAGCCATAATAACCTTATCTGTATCTATATGCTTTGGCAGGGGCAACTGAACAAGAATACCATCAATTTTGTGGTTATTATTCATCTCATTGACAAGAGCAAGGAGCTCTTCTTCTGTAGTTTCTGCCGGAAGTTTAATATTCTCAGAATATAAACCCAAAGCATCACAAGCCCTTTCCTTGGCTGTTACATACGATTTACTGGCAGGGTCAGCACCAACAAGAATAACAC
>JALTGJ010000054.1 GCA_027077185.1 Spirochaetales bacterium
TGTCGTGCACCCACAAAATGTTATTAAATAGGGCAGGGATATAGTAGTTATTAATACTATTCTGCAGATAAATGAACATTTAATTTTCCTTTATCTATAGCCGGCTAAATACCGGGCAGTATTAATATTGCGTACTGTCATCAGTTTATATATTTTGTGTCCGGCAAGATTATTAAGCTGGCTTTTGTTCTGATTTTTCCTTTCCACATTCCAGTAAAGCGCACCACATGTGTAGTGAATGTCGATATATTCTTTTTTTACCGGAAGTTTATCAATTATATTCTCATTGTCAATTTCCGGGAACAGATATGCGACATCAGATTTTTGAGTGGGATCATTCTGCCATTTTTTCGGAACGGCATCAGCAATTCCTTTCATTTCCTGTATTGTTTTTAGAATTATCGGAATCTGAAAACTGAATACTTTTTCCAGGTTCATATTGATAGACTGGTAAATAACTTTTCTGTCCTGATCTGAATCAAAAACAATATTACCTGAATTAATATATGTTGAGACATTAAGGTATCCCAGGGTCTCAAATAGTTCTCTGAGCTTCTTCATTTCTACTTTACGATGTCCTCCGACATTTATTCCCCGAAGAAGAGCAATATATCTCATACATTCCAGTATATAATATACTTTAGTGTATGAGAAGCAAAAAACCTCAGAAGGAATTTGCGATGTCTATTGAATTGGTCTGTTTTTGGCTTTTTTCGCCAGGCTATTATCATTATATTAGATAAGAGGTATTATCTAAGTAGAAAATGAGACACAGCGCAAAAAGCTTCTCAGTGTATGCTGCAGTTATACATTATTAGTACTTTTCAATTTTATAGAGAAGTAATTCTTCATTATTATCCAGGAGTTTTGTACTTCCCATTAATTCCAATCCCAGTTTCTCCAGGAGTCTTTGAGAAGAAAAATTATCTTTTGTGGTAATGGCTCTGATGCTCGTTAATCCAAAATTTTTGAATCCGGCCTTTTTAAGTGCATCAGCAGCCTCGAACGCATAGCCTTGTTTCTCATATTCAGGAAACAAAGCAAATCCAATATCAATTCCTTCCAATCCTTCTCTGTCGTATAATCCACAGGTACCGATTTTTGCCCGGTCTTTTTTTCGAATAACTGTATAATTTGAAAAGCCAAGTCTTCCGAGCTGCGGTTTCATTTTTTCAACTATATATTTCTCCGCACTCTCAACAGTCCTGATATTTCGGTCTCCAATATATTTTATCCAATTCGGTGTATTGAATAGCCTGAAAATAAATTCTGCGTCTTCTTCAGAACATGGTTTGAGCAATAGCCTCTCCGTCTCTATAATTCTATAGTTATTCATGTATTTCCTTATCTTTGTACCTGTACCGACATTTTATTACGGATTGGAACAGGGCTGTATTTTGTCTTTGCTTACAGGCTGAAAAACACCGGAAATAAAAAAATCATGCTTATACATTATCTTGGACAGCTATGATATTGCATGATTAAAATTTTCCGGATATGGATGAGTCCATAGTACACTTGCTTTCATAGCTGTCCCTTTATATTATTTTTTGCTAATTGTCCAAATATCACAATCATATTTAGTTCCGTCAGGATTTTCACTAACCTCCGAGGCTATGCGACGTTTTGCTTTTTTGCCTGACTTACTACAGGTACCCATGGAAGCTTTTCCTTTCTGAAATGATTATATCACACCCCTGTAAAACATCCAGCAAAATGTTGTATTGTTGTATCGTCGCTGTTGTGGGCAGGTTTCTCTTCTTCTCTTTTAATAGATTTACTAAATTTTTCTAAAAGATGGATAATATCAACTTTTTGCAAATATTTGTTCTCTATTATTGACACGTGACACGTTATAGGTTACATCTGTATATGATTAATTCCTTTAAACAAAAAGGACTTGAAGCATTTTTCATCTCTGGTACCAAAAAGGGAATTATACCCGAACATTCTAGTAAACTTGCCCGGATTTTAGACCGCCTAGATGCATCGACTTCGGTAAGAGATATGAACCTACCAGGATTTAAACTCCATAGGTTAACAGGACAAGAAAAAAACATCTGGTCGGTATGGGTTAATGGAAATTGGAGAGTCACTTTCTTTTTTAAAGATGGTGATGCTTTTGTTGTTGATTATAGAGATTATCATTAGGAGTCAGTAATGATGAAAAAAAGAAAACCGGTACATCCTGGAGGCCTCTTAAAAGAAGAGGTTTTAATTCCTTTAGGACTTACTGTTACAAAGGCAGCAATTGATCTTGGTGTATCTAGAAAGACACTTTCAGAACTTATTAATGAGAAAGCTTCTTTAAGTCCGGATATGGCTGTAAGAATTTCAAAGGCAACAGGAACATCTCCTGAAAGTTGGCTTAATATGCAGTTAAAGCTTGATCTATGGGCATCTGAACAGAAAGTTTTAAATGTTATCCCTTTCCCTTGTAATGAAAATGAACATGTAGAACAAATGGAAGGTTGATTTAAATAATTTTTCCTGTACTTTCGGTAACAGCAAATATCTGAGATCATTTAAATCTATCATCATCTACCGGAGTAGGGTAAAATTAATAACTCCCTGATTCAAACCAAGCTGTTGCTAGTTATGAAGTTTTAATTTTATCCGTAGATTTCTCTTTAGAGATATTATATCCTTTGGGAACTGAATAATTTTACTAGATAAAGAAATTTTTCTCCAATATCATCATGATCTGTCTTCATCTCTGAGTTCTTAAGTTGTTCTTTCAAATATTCAGAGACTTCTACTGTTTTTATCAGAATACTCCTGAATTCTATTACATTTTAATAATATTTATCTTTCTTATAGGGTTTCTTGAATTTATTGTTATATTCCGGGAGCAAAAAACTTGCCCATAACAAGTACTTATGAATGCACTTTTTTCCGTAGGTGTATTTCCGGTTTTGCATCCAAAGCTTCTGCTACTTTTCGTAAGAAGGATAACGAAACCTTATTATAACTCCCCGACTCTAAACGGGCTATCGCAGGCTGAGAAGTTCCAATCTTTTCTGCCAGTTGTTTCTGTGTAATATTTTTATCCTTTCGTAGTTGAATTATTTCACTTGCCAGGGCAAATTCTTCCTCAAGCTTATCATATTCTGCTTTCACTTCTGGATCTTTAAGTAGTTCTTTTTTATACTCTGAAAATTTAATGCTTTTCATCTAAATCCTCCTGATATTTATGCTTAAGTTTTAAGGCAAGATTTATTTCTCTTATACTGGTCTTATTTGTTTTTTTTGTATAACCTGATGTAATTACAAAGATTTTACCTCTATCATGAAAATAAAATAACCTCACAATATCTGAAGCAACCTTTATTCTAAGTTCATACAAATCATAGCCTTTCAACTTTTTGGAGTGGGGAAGAGGTAGAAAAGGTCCATATTTCTCCAATAAAACTATAGTTCTAAGAATCTTGGCCTTCATTTTACTATTAACAGTGTTAATAAAATCTGTTGCCGGTTCCAATAAAGTCGTCTTATACACACACTGAATATAACATATTTGATATAAATATTCAATAAAAATTTTGAATAACTTTTTGAAATGCTTGTAACATTACGAAGCAAAAAACGTGCCCATAACGTTTGCGGCTATGCGACGTTTTGCTTCGTTGCCTGACTTTCTAACGGTAAACCGGAAAAACTTCCCCTTCCTGATAGGATTATTTCATACCCCTATAAAACATCCAGTAAAATGTTGTATCGCCGCTGTTAACAATTGTACGAGGCATTGACTTTAAAGATTCTTCTTCAAAAGACATGGACGCCTTTTGAAGCACTTTACATCAATTTCTTTTTTCTCCACCATTCAAAGCTTTTATTTGTAAGATTTTCTGATTTTCAGCAATAATTACAACCCATTTACCATTCCAGTAATTTTAGTTCCTGTGATTCAGCATTAAAATATATCTTCCCACCAATAGGTATTGTAAACATTGGGTGAGTATGACTACAATCTACTTCTGCCATAAAGGGGAAATTATATTCACCAAGAATTTCTTCTAAAATTTTATAAGGTTTTTTCCCTGATCCTTGATCATCAAACAATTCATGTTTACCCAATATTAATCCGCTGATTTTTTCAAAAACATTATTAATTTTCAACATAGAAAACGAACGTTCTACCGTTGCTGCATTTAATAGAGAATCTTCAATGAATAATATATCTCCGATCTCTATTTTTGGATAAAACTGGCTGCCCCAGATACCAGCCATTGTGTTTAAATTGCCAATAATAATCCTTCCTTCAGCGGAGCCTCCCTTTACTGTCACCCATTTATTAGTATTCTGTTTTTTACCTCTGCTTTGTTCTTCCCAGTTTATATACTCTTCTGTCCATACCTTAGGCATCTCATACGTATAAGGCAGTTTTTTATCAATCAAAATGTCTTTAAAATATGTATACGTCATTTCATTGAATGGTTCAAATTCTCCGAAAGAGGCAACGAGTGCCGGTCCATAAAATGTAGGAATACCGGTTTTGGCATAAATTGCAAAGAGTATTGCTGTCATATCCGAATAACCAATTATTATTTTTGGATTATTTTTAAGAGCTTCATAATCAATGTATGGTAATAAGGAATTGGAATTCATACCTCCAATAGTGGAAATTATACATTTGACAGTATCATCCCAAATCATCTCATTTATTTCTTCTGCTCGTTCTGCTATTGTTCCAGAACGGTAGTGGTCATTCTTTCCTGTTAATATACCTGCTTTTAAAATATAACCTTTACTTTCAAGAAATTTGAGTGCCCGTTCGAATCGGATGGGAGCTAAAGATGTTATCGGGGTAGATGGAGATATATATCCTATAACATCACCTTTTCTTAAATTCATTATTCTTTTCCCTTTTTATATAGAATACATTATCCAATTTACATCTTCAATTATCTTCTGCCTTGCCAAGGATGGCAAGGCACTACAATACTCAAGCCTCGTAGTCGGGTAAAAGGAAGCCCTCACGAGCTCCCTCTCCCCTAAGAACCGTACGTGATAGTTTCCCATCATACGGCTCAAGCAATCTTAACCCCAGTTACA
>JALTGJ010000055.1 GCA_027077185.1 Spirochaetales bacterium
CATAAGCACATAATATTAAGAAGTAATTTTTCTGTCAAACCCTAAAGTAAATTAAGCTTTTGTTATATCTATGAATTCGACTTACTTTTGGCTTTTTGCATCAGTTATAGTGCTAAGTGTGGAATAAGCACTAACTTTTTTGTCCGGCTTACAATATTTCAGTTCTCTTTCTATATTAAAATCTCTCAATTTGTGCTGTAGCCTCAATTTCTGCAGGTACTTTTTCAGGAGCAGGATTTTTAACATTATCTGCATCAGCAAATATAGATAGTCCAGAAGATACACCTAGCCCCATATCCGATGATGCTAGTTGATCACTCCCCTGCAATCCAAATGGGTCGATGATACTAACCGGATCATTCCCAACATAAGCATACCAATTTAGGCCATCTTCACAATTCTTCCCCTGAGACACTTTCTGTCTGTTTACAGGCCTCTCCTCTGAGACCAACTCACACATCATAGGCTTGTCATCAGCTCAGCAGTTGTTATTGTTTTCTCATATCCTTTTCCCTGAAGCCCCTTAATAAGCTTTTTATCACCAGTCCATAAAAACCCTTCAATAAACAGCGCAGTTGCTATAAACATTGTATCATACTCATCAACATCTCTACAGAGATTATATGCTTCTTGTCGTATTTTTTTAGGGAACACTCGTTCTTCCAAGGGATGGATTTGCTGTAATAAAACATAATAGGTTTTAATAAGCTCTTCTTCCTGTAATCCTGATAACTGTACAAGCTTCTCTTTATGCTTAAAAAGCTCTACAACACTGTACTGACATGCATAAATCTCATGTTTCCCTGATTTAACAATCTGAAACTCGGTAGATCCACGTTTCAACAATGCTGAAAACAGAATATTAGTATCAATCACTAAGTCCATGTAAAAACCATCCCTTGTTCTCTTCCCAATTATCCCTGTCTATTTCTTCCGAAAGGGCTGCTATTGCTTCATCTGAAGCTTTTGAATGTGATAGTATCTCCTCGGCTCGTTGTAATTCTAAAAACCTACGAAAGTTTTCATTGCCAAAGGCTTCTTCCACTGGAATAGTTACTTGAAAGTTTCCGTTTTTCACTTTCACTTTTGCACTCATTTTAATCACCTCCTCTTTAATATACACGAAATGGTCTTCTGTTTCCATTCAAAAATCTTCTTTAAAGAATTCATTCTCCCCTTTTCTCTTTGTACTTCATAATAACTAATTAATTTATCTATTTTCGCCTCATCATCATATCTATATTTCTCAATCCGAATAATTATTCCATTCTCATCAAATTTAAATAAATATTTATTATAAATTCAAAACACTATTGCAGTAAATGATTTTAACCGATATTTTTAAAGTAATGAAAAAAATAACTATTTTATTTACTGTCTTAAGCATAATTGTATTCTCAGGTTTTACTGAAGAAAATCAGAATTCTTTAATTAGCACTAATATTTTACAATTTGATGAAACTGCATCTAATATTGCACAGAGAGATCAGGCACTCCCATTACTTGATCTCAAATCCAGTATAGAAACAGGGAAACTGTTACTGGAATCACATGATGAAACACCTGTTAAGTATGATCTAAGCAT
>JALTGJ010000056.1 GCA_027077185.1 Spirochaetales bacterium
GTCGGGAACAGAAAGGGTGGCCTTGGCCATGTAAATGTAGTAGCTTCCATTATTTTTTCCGGAATGACAGGTTCTGCTTTGGCAGATGCCTCAGGGCTTGGTATGATGGAAATTAAGGCCATGAGGGAGCATGGATATGATGATGGTTTTAGTTGTGCAATTACAGCAGCATCAGCTACAATAGGTCCTATTTTCCCACCAAGTATACCAATGATTTTTTATGCAATGCTTTCGGGAGCCTCAATTGGAGCTCTATTTATGGGAGGGATGATACCAGGGCTAATGGTAGGATTTGCGCTAATGATCTATATCGCATTTATAGCAAACAAACGGGACTATCCAAGAGGGGTTAAAATTGCTTTCCGGGAGGCTATAAATTTAACAATTAAGGCTTTTCCAGCTCTGTTTTCTGTAATAGTACTATTGGGTGGCATCTATACCGGGATTGTAACACCTACTGAAGCCGGTGCTCTGGCTGCTCTTTATGCCATTTTAATTTCGGTCTTTATTTATAGGGCTCTGGGATGGAAGGAACTTGCCAATATTATACTGGGAACTGTAAAAACTACCGGTATTTTATCACTACTTGTAGGATCAGCATTTGCTTTTTCATACATTGTTGCTATCGAACATATCCCTGATGCAGTTGCAAATCTTTTATTGACGATTACCACAAATAAGTATGTTCTTTTGTTGTTAATAAATGTTATGTTTCTGGTTCTGGGAATGTTTATAGATACAATGGCGATTACTCTTGTTTTTATTCCAATTGTTCTCCCTCTGGTTGAAGCTTTAGGGATAAATCTTGTTCACTTTGGAGTAGTTATTACCCTTAATATGATGATAGGGCTGTCGACTCCACCTTTTGGAATGCTTCTTTTTGTAGTATCAGGAATATCAGGAACACCTCTTAAGAGAGTTATAAAAGAGATTTTCCCAATGCTCCTTGTTTTGTTTGCAGTATTGTTTTTAATAACTTATGTACCCTGGTTTGTAATGGTAGTTCCCAATGCTCTTGGTATGTAATCTAGGCTTATTGCCTGAAATAGTTGAGGTATAATATGGAAAATAATAAAGCTGAAGTTTGGCCAACTATGGTCACTCCTTTTAAAAATGATCTTACTATTGATTATGCAACTCTTGAAAAGCTTGTGGAATGGTATATAGAAAGAGGTGTAACCGGACTTTTTGCTGTTTGTCAGTCAAGTGAGATGCATCAGTTAAGCCTTAGGGAGAGGGTTGAATTATCTTCTGCTGTACTAAAATTTGCTAAAGGTAGAGTCCCTGTTATTTCCTCTGGGCATATTTCCAGCTCTCTTGACGATCAGATAGAAGAAGTAAAAGCAATTGACGATACTGGAGTAGATGCAGTCATTCTAGTAACTAATCTTTTGGCTGGTGAATCTGAATCAGATTCTGTTTGGAAAGAAAGAATGGAAACACTGTTATCCCATATATCCAAAAATACAAAGCTGGGATTATATGAATGTCCCTATCCCTATAAACGACTTTTAAGTAAAGAATTGTTGGAATGGATTATTTCTTCAGATAGATTTGTTTACATAAAAGATACATGCTGTGATCC
>JALTGJ010000057.1 GCA_027077185.1 Spirochaetales bacterium
TAAGACTGCTTATGAAATACTAATGGTAAATAAAAATCTGGATCCATTTATGACCCTTGCCTTTTTGGCTTTACCGGTTATTCCCGAACTTAAGCTGACTGATGCAGGACTTTTTAATGTAACAAAGTTTGAATTTACAGATATATCTGTTTAGCTTACTATTTCTATTCGCTCAGCTTTGTCTGTGCTTGTACCAATTACAGAAGCAGTATGTCCTGTCTCTTCAAGTTTTTTCATAATTTCAGTGCTGTATTCTTCCGGAACTGCAAAAAGCAGTCCTCCGGAAGTTTGCGGATCAAAAAGTGTATATAAAATATCTTTTAGTATATTTTCAGAATTATCTATATAGCTCATTCTGTATCTCTTGTTTCTTCCTGTTCCTGCTGGTATGTATTTTTCTGATATATATTTCATTGTATCCGGAAAAAGCTTAATATCAGAAAAATTAATTTTTATGCCGCTGCCGCTGCCTGTCATCATTTCGCATGCATGGCCTAAAAGACCAAAACCTGTAACGTCTGTGCATGCAGATACAGGATAGGTCTGAATTATTTCTGATGCACTTTTATTAAGCATGGACATAGATACGGATGCTTCTTTAATAGAATTATCAGAAGCTTTTCCTGCTCTCATTGCTGTATTGATAGTTCCTGTTCCCAGAGGCTTTGTGAGTATAAGTGTTTCCTTTTGTTTAAGAGTGTTATTTCGGAGTACTTTATCTGGGTGGATAATCCCTGTTACAGCATATCCGAACTTTAGTTCCGGGTCGTCAATACTATGTCCTCCCACCAGAGCTGCTCCTGCCTCCATAAGTTTGTTAAGTCCTCCATCCATTATTTTACGTAGATGTTCCATTTCCAAAGTGTCTTTAGGATATCCGACAACACTTAAAGCTGTGATGGGTTTTCCACCCATTGCATACACATCGGATAAGGCATTTGCTGCTGCAATCTGACCAAAGGTGAAGGGGTCGTTTACAATTGGGGGGAAAAAATCTATTGTCTGTATTAAAGCTATATCCTCAGAAACTTTGTAGATACCTGCATCTTCACTGGTTTTAAAATCTGCAATTAAATTAGAATAATTCGGCTGTTTTAGACCGCAGAGTGCTTTATCCAGTGTTCCAGGTCCAAGTTTTGCTCCGCAACCAGCAAATTTTGTATATTTTGTAAGTTCTACCATTTTTATGTTTTCCATTTTATCCTTTTTCTTCCTGTTTTGTCTATTTACATTTTCTCTCTCTTAGGTTGTGTAAGTGCAAGAACAGCTTCCAGAGTTCCTCCGCCGACGGCTCTTGCCTTATCAGAGATAATGAAACAGTTTTCTACGCTTCCTCTGGTGTCTACATCTCCAATTTTAAAGCCTGCTTCAGGAACTTCCATACCATCATGAATTATTCCTCTTAGAACACCATCCAGCTGAGACTTCACTTCACTGTCGCCGATCATGGCAAGAACATCACCTTTTTTAACAAGATCTCCAATTTTCCTTTTTACATCAACTCTTCCTGCTTTTGTTGACCGGACAACTCTTTTTGCAGCTTCCCCACCTATTACTCCGGGAACACCTGTATTGGCTTCAGGTTTTCCCTTTAGAATAACTGTACCCAGATTATGTCCCCGGTTTGTCTCTATTACAGCATCTACATCAACACCGGCCTCGAAACCCGGTCCCAGTCCTATTACTACAGCCGCCATATCTCTTGTTGTTCCAAGGTTTACTTTTGCCAGTATACCATCGACAACAGCTATTGGTTTGAAGACTCCTATGTATTTACCTTCAGGATCGTCAACTACAGGAATGGCTCTTTCTGCAAGAATTGCATTAATTTCTTTCTCGTTGGAAGCTTTTATTGCAGTTATCCCATCTATAGTAATTGATCCGTCATACATTGCCTGGGAGAAAGATACTTTACTTCTAATAACCGTTGGTTCAGCTATTTCCAGTACCATTATTTTGTACCCTGCATTGAAAAGTCTTGCTATGGATCCGGAAGCAATATCTCCACCGCCTCTGACTATTATAAGATTGTCATATTTCTGTTTAATTGATCTGCCTGTGGATCTTGACTGTATCATACGAATTTCAGCGAGTATGCTGAATGCAATTTCTTCAGGAGTTTCAGCTTTAAGATCAAGTCCTATAGGGGCATAAACAGAAGCAAGTTTAGCCGTATCAAAATTATCAGTCTTCATATGATTCATTATAAGGGAGATTTTCCTCCTGCTGCTTAAAATACCAATGTATGCAGCATTCGAATTTATAACAGCTCTTAGAGCAGCTTCATCAACACTTCCTGTGCATATAACTATGTAAGTATTTTTATCTATAGTTGCCAGCTCAGCAGCTTTTGTGATGTTTTTATGATAAAACAACTGTCCGGCCATAGGAAAACGTTCTTCAGAAATAAATTCTTTTCTGTTTTCTACAACTGTTATGCTGTAATCCAGAGCCTCTGCAAGACGGGCAATCTGTAATGCCACATGCCCCCCTCCTATAATTAGAAGTTCCGGTCTGGGGACTATTACTTCTATAAAAACTTCCAGGTCTCCCCCACAGGTCATTGCAATGCTTGTTTTGCTTTTTCCGCTGTCAAGGGTGTATCCTACCATTTTGGACTGTCCTGTTTTAAGGCAGGAAACTGATTCATTTATTATGTATGACTCTGCCAGTCCCCCTCCTATGGTTCCTATTATGGTGTCTTTATTTATAACAATCATTTTTGCATTGCTTCTGGGAGTTGATCCTTTAGAGGCAACTATTGTTGCGACTGCAAAGGGTTTGTTTTTCTCTCTTAAATTTGCTGCTTCCTGAAAAAGTTCCATAAGTCTACTCCTCCTATAACGCAATAACTGCCTTAACAGGGTCGTTTCCAGTCATTGATGTAATTAGAATCCTTTCGATTTTTGTAGATTCCAGTATATTTTCGGAAATATTTTTTGCCTTTAAAATTAGCTCTTCCGTATCACATTTATTGAATATAACAATTTTTCTGCTTATTGTGGAAGAGTTTTTAAAGATACCTTCCGGTGATTTTATTAGTTTTTTTATCAAATCTATCCCAATAATATTATCTAAATTTGATTCTGTAACTTTTGTGAACAGTTCAGGTCTGTGGACACTTTCTATGTTTATTTTTGTACCCAGAGAATCAATGCCGATTAGTCCTGCAACAAGACCAGTATTAAGGGGAAGAACAGGTTCATGTTTTGCAGGAGCTTTTATAGGTTTTCCTCTGGAACCGTCTGCTTCAACCAGAATTATATCAAATAAGCCTGATTTCTGGATAATAAATAGATCTTCAGGGCTAAATCCTTTTATTTTAATCCCTTTTGATATAATCTTACTTCCCAGAACAGTGATTGTTCCCTTTTTGTATGATAATTGCTTTAAAAGTATTTCAGCTTTATCTGCCAGAAAAAGATTAAATGGTCGTTTTTTTATTTCAGGATGAAATATCATAGTTGTAGTTGTAACCAGCACTGCTTTTCCACTTTCTGCCAACTGGGCTGCAAGTTTATACATTGTTGTAGATTTACCACCGGCACCCGTAAAAGCAATTGTGCAGGGATTGGTTTTTGTAATGTTAAATGCACTCACAAGATCCACAAAATTATCCTCTAAAAATCTTTTTTTAAGATTATTAATAGGTTTACCCTTTTGGTCGATTATATACTATGTTAAAACGAAAAATTATTGCAATTTTCCTGGTTTCCGTGAGTATTCATGCTTTTGCATGGGAAGCAGGCTTGTTTTTATCCAGTTATGTTAACATTCCGGAAGGCTGGTATGTTCTTGAAAATAAAGATGATAAGGTAACTTTTACAGATCCGGGGAATTCTGCCTTTTTTCAGATAAAGAGGTATTCTGGAAACAGATTTAAACAGATTATGGATTTATATTCCTATGTTTCCAGGGAACTTGGATCGACAGGGGAAGGGGAGAAGTTCCTTTTTGGTACAAGAGAAAGTTATTTTGCGGGAATTACTTTTTCATCATCTGGCTATGTCTATAAGGGCTACCTTGTATGTATTGAAGGTGAATCTGAAGACCTTGTGTTACTTGCATTTTCTGAAAAAGATAACTTTGATACTTATAATGACTTTATATTATCTGCAATGGATTCCTTTTCTTTAAACGAATCCGGCTTAAGGTCACCGGGACCTGTTAGTCAGTTTTACTATCCCTGGCCCGGAAGAGATAAAACAATAAATTATCTGTCTTTAAATTCCAAAAAGGTAGCAGTCTCTTTCGATATTAATGAGGTGGATGCCGCCAGGGTTCTTATTGAACGTGAAGCAAGAATATTGGTTCAGTATTCAGATTCTAATCTTGTTAATAGCGCATGGACAAGATATTATAAGCTTATTTACAGGGATAATTACAGCCGGTTAAAAAGAATCTCACGCATTGTTGATTCAGAAATTTCAGATGATTTTGAAAGTTTAAGTCCTTTGGATAAAAGTTCTCTGTTGTTAAAATGGATACAGGGCTTTGAGTACATAAGGACAGGCACCCTTTCCGATTTAACGGGTCCTGTTGATACTGTTTTTAAAGAAGCAGGTGACTGTGATTCAAGATCACTTTTATATGCTATGCTACTTGAATATAATGGTATAGATAGTATATTAATGGTTTCATCTGAATATAGTCATAGTCTTACTGGTGTTGCTGTTGATGGTAAAGGTGCCCATTTTAACTTTAATGGTGTTGATTATCTGATAGCTGAGACTACAGCGAATGTTTCTATCGGTTTAATAGACAGTACTATGGCCGATCCTTCAAAATGGATGGGGATTAAATTTTAAATGGAAAAATTAAACAGCAGGCAGCGAAATATGCTGCGTAAAGAGGCTCATAATTTAAAGCCGGTAATTATAATAGGGAAAAACGGTGTTACATCAGAAATAATATCTGCTGTCGATGCTGCACTTACGGATCATGAACTAATTAAGGTTAAATTTCTTGATTTTAAGGAAGACCGTAAAGCCCTTAGCTCCTCACTCTCTGTTTCGGTGAAAGCTTTTGTTATATCTAAT
>JALTGJ010000058.1 GCA_027077185.1 Spirochaetales bacterium
GTATAGAATAAAACAGGTCGGAAACATCAATTATAGTCCCTTCTGATCCAGCTGTTTGGGTTAGTGATATTTTCCCGGTTGAACTGTGTACTGTTAGTTTGTTTGGGGGACTGTTTTCCAGTTTGCTGATTATTTCCAGTCGTGAGCATGCGGCTATGCTGGATAGAGCCTCTCCTCTGAACCCCAAAGTATTTAGGGAATCAAGGTCTTCCATACTATTTATTTTACTGGTGGAATAGGGCAGATAGCATATTTTCATATCTTTCGGAGACATGCCTCTGCCATTATCAACTACTCTTATGTGGTCGATACCTCCTCCCTTTATATGAAGATCAATTTTGGAGGCTCCGGCATCTATGGAATTATCAAGAAGTTCTCTTACTACAGAAAACGGCCGGTCAATTACCTCCCCGGCCGCTATTCTAAGTGAAACAGAATCCGGAAGAATTTTAATTCGACCGGATGTATTTTTTATACTCATTAAACCAGCTTACTAAAAACCGATCCTTGTTTCAATGGTTATTACAGGAACAATATCAGGATAACCTGTGTTATTATCATAAGCAATAGTTCCATCTGAATTTGTTCTCAAACTAGTCCCAACAACAGCTGCAAGTGCAAGTGTTGGTGCTATCGGATACACAAGTTCTCCTGTAAAAGAGGTATTTGCATCAAACAAGGTTAGATTGGCATTATCTCCTTTTTTAAGTAGTGTTGGAATAAACTTGGTTCTATGGTATGCAATGGATCCATAGACATCAATTACAGGTATAGTTCCGGGAAGTATTGAAACTTCCAGAAGGAATTCATCATTATCGGAAAATCCATTTTTATCCCAGGGCCACATATACCCTATTTTTGCATTAATTTTGTCAAAGAGTGTAAATCCGCCTTCACCATAGATACCCATTACAGGAGCCTGATTGGTAGGAGCTGCAAGATAAGCGTTTATGTCATCAATGTATGTTCCTCTTAACCTCTCGTATGATGAATCAAAAAATGATGGTTTAAACACACCATCAAAATATCTGTATTCCAGTCTGTAGTCAATGAATAAGATATTTCCGAATAGTCCGGCATTCCATCCAAAGTTTCTAAAATTATTAAATGAAAAATCGGCAGCAGAAGTATCATACATCATACTGTACTGCATTTGTCCATTCATATAGGGGAGCATCCCTGCAATATCCGAAAAGAAAATAAAGGATAAAATATCATTTTCCATAATAGGAAAATCAATATCCGCTGCTGCAGTTAGAAAAACTGTGTCTTTTGGAACAGAGCTGCCGGTATTAGTTGAACCATCAGGATTTATATCAACAACAGACGACAGACCCAAAGCAAGTTTTCCAATTGGTCTAAAATATAGTCTGGATCCGAATATTTCTGGATTTGCAATATCATTTACAACAGTCTCAAACCCAAAGCCGCCTTTATCCAGGCCTAAATTTAACCCCACCCGTCTAATAGCAGGAAAATCTTTATCATTGGCATAGTCTTTCATAAGTATACCATGGCCAAGAGTAACACTGTTTATATTCCCAACCTTAAAAAAGAAGGGATCTCTCTGTTC
>JALTGJ010000059.1 GCA_027077185.1 Spirochaetales bacterium
ATATTATCAAGCCCTGTAAAGACAGTCTCTAAACCAACCTTCCTCAAGGATTTACCAAATACAAGATGATTAGCACAGAAACTGCACATTTTTGGACATCCCCTGCTAAGCATTGTGGTTACAGTAAAGCGATTATTTTTCCTGTATTTTATATCCCATGAGAAAGGAATATCCTTAACTGCTTCCATAGCTATCTTCTTACCAGGAAGAAAGCCTCTATTCAGAACTGCAGCCTCTTCTATCCTGTTAATAGCATTTTCCCCTTCTCCTATTAATACCAAATCTGCAAATGGAGTAAAAAAATCAGGCATTACCGAAGCACCTGCTCCTCCAACAACTAAAAGAGGAGGATTTTCCTCAAACCCTTCTCGTAGCATTTTAAGTAATCCCAGGGTTGACCCGGCATAACTCCAGGCAAAACAGGATACAGCTATAACACTGGGTTCCAATGCCATAATTCTTTCACCGCAAGTATCCAGAGAAGGTCCAAAGCGATAATAATTTGAAAACCAGGCGGTATTTTTAATTTTATTATTGTATCTTTTTAGATAGGGAGCCAGATAATCCAGTTTTGAAGGCAGAGTAATTTTCTTTTTTCCGGGTTTTTCCATAGGGAAATTTATAATTTGACAATCATGGCCTCTCCGACCCCAGACATCAGCAAGAGCATGCAGTCCCAAAACAGAGCTTCTATGGGGAGTAAAATAGAAATCTTCTACAGGAGGCTGGACTAAAATAATCTTCATTATAAATTATACTATCATAAAAAAATCACTATCAATATTGCAATATTACAAATTCGGGTATAAATTATCCAGAGAATCTAGTTATAGGGAGATTACAATTATGGAAACAGTTGATGCCATTATAGAAGCAATGAAAAAAGTATCCAAACCAATGAGTGCAGGACAAATAGCTGATGCAACAGGAATAGACAGAAAAGAAATCGACAAGGGAATGAAATTCCTGAAGAAAGATGAAAAAATAGTGTCCCCTAAAAGGTGTTACTGGGAGCCAAAATAAAATTACAGAAAATACCAGTGATAATATCATTTAAGGTTATTTTATCAACATTCATTATTCAACACAGATAAACGTGATAATTACACGATATTTCCTATTAAAACGTGATATTATCACGTTTTTAATATATAATTATGTCAGGTGGGAAAAATGAAGCGATTTGTTGAAAAGAAACTGCTGGATTGGAAAAATCATAAAAATAGAAAACCTCTCCTCATCAATGGGATAAGACAAGTAGGAAAAACATGGAGCATCAAGTATTTTGGAGAGAATCATTTCGATAATTTCCTGTATGTGAACTTTGATCTTGAACCAGATTACAGTGACATATTCAAAAGATCAAAGGATCCAAAGAAAATTCTGTTTGAGCTGTCAATTTTATTTGAGAAAAAAATAGATCCGAAAACCACCCTTATCTTTTTTGATGAAATACAGGGAAGCAATGAAGCCTTAAATGCACTCAAGTATTTTTGTGAGGCATCGGAAGAATATTATATTATCGGGGCAGGTTCATATTTAGGCATTACTTTGTCAAAAGGGGATTCTTTCCCGGTAGGTAAAGTTGAAATGATTGAGCTTAAACCTATGACCTACAAAGAGTTTCTGCTGGCATCAGGCCAGGAAATACTGGTTAACTATATTGAATCTATAGACAGGATCAAACCGATTACAGAACCGATCTTCAAGAAGTTGAATAATTATCTGCGTGAATATTATCTGGTCGGAGGAATGCCGGAAGCGGTAAAGATATGGGCAGCGACAAGAGACTATAAGCAGCTTGAAAATGTTCAGGAAAACATTATCAATGCCTATTTCAGGGATTTTTCAAAATACCCGCCATTAACGATGGTACCAAAAATTATTGGTATATGGAATTCTATTGTATCCCAGTTGTCACGGGAAAACAGGAAGTTCAAATATAGTGAAATTGCTAAAAGCTCCAGAGCAAGAGAATATGAAAATGCTCTTGAATGGCTGATTGCCGGAAATTACCTGAGCAAAGTGACTATGATAGATAAGTACAAACTCCCTTTGAAAGGATTTGAAAGTACAAAGCATTTTAAAGTATACATGCCCGATACCGGCTTGCTTAGAAAAATGTCAGATTATCCTGTATCATCATTACTTGAGATTACACAGGGTGAAAATATTCCATTTAAAGGAGCCATGGCTGAAAACTATGTTTTACAGGAATTGAATGCAGCAAATTCCAGGGCTGTTTATTACTGGGCGAAAAACAATTATGAAATGGATTTTGTCATTCAGATAAATAGCCAGGTGATGCCGATAGAAGTAAAGGCCGGACAAAATGTAAAATCAAGAAGTATGACAAGGATACTGGAAAGCTTAGATAAAGGCGTAAGAGTATCCATGAAAAATCTCACTTTCGATGGTAAGATTATTAATATTCCATTGGTATTAGCAGGGGAACTTGTAAGATTGGTTGATATAGCTTCTGATAAAAGGGTGGTTGGTTAAAAGAGAAAGTACTTAGCTATTTTAGCTTATCATACACTTCAAAAATCTTATCAAAATGAGAATCACAATAGTCAATTGAAACTTCATGAAATATTGAACAAGCTGCAATTACAATATCCGTTGCGGGTATAGTAAATCCACTTGATCTACATTTTCTTGCTATTGTATTTGAAATTTCCCAGACCTCGTTGGATGTTGGTAAGCAGGGAATAGTTTCTTCCAGTTCTTTTAACTTTTTTTTCTCATATTCTCCCTGTGCTCCATTCCAGAGCTCAAGTAAAACCATATGACAAAAAACAACATTCCCCTCCATTAAAAGTTTATAAACACGATCTCTAATTTCTTTTTCCCCATTCTTTCTTAGAGCTTCAACCCAGCTGGAAGTATCAACCAGAGTTGCTGCCATCAATCCAAAGCCCTCATAATCTCAAGATCATCACTATCCATAAAGTCTTCAAAAGTTCCAAGCATCTTTGCCAGCTGGGTCAACTTTTGTTTTTGGTTATATTCATCAATTGCTTTTAATACAGCTTCACGTTTTGTTTTTGCATGAGTAAAATTCATTAAATCTAAAATAGAGGAATCAGGAATATCTATTGTTGTTTTCATAGTATAAATATAATCCTTATATATATTATTTTCAAGGAGTTATTATAATATTACTAGTGGATATTTATAATACTTAATTAACAAATTTTGCACTCCTATTCCTAATTACCCTGGTACAGGTGCTTTCAGCTTCTGCTGCCAGCTTTTTTTCATCTATCCCCTGCAAAACACCATCCTTATAAACAACCTTGCCATTTATCATAGTAAGCCATACTGGTCCGGTTGCACCCATTCTGGCAATTAGATTTGCAGGATCATGGAGAGCGCCGGAAAATTCCAGTTTCTCTGTATCTATCATAAAAAGATCCGCACCTTTTCCAGGTTCCAGAGTTCCAATATCAGTTCTTCCCATCATTCGGGCACCACCAACTGTTGCCAGTTTTAACATTTCATATGAAGAAGGAGACCCTCCCCTCTTTTTACTGTGAAAGGATTGCATTAGATAGGCCATTCGTAATGAATCAAGTAAATTTGAAGAGTCATTTGTTGCTGATCCATCACATCCAAGACTTAAATTCATTCCGGCTTTTTGCATTGCAGGAATATCCAGAATGGGAAATCCACCAAGTGTGGCTGGTGCAGGACAATGGGAAAGCCCTGTTTTTGTTTTTGCCATTACCTTATACTCATCCGGGGTCAATTCCCAGCCATGGGCGTACCAGACATCCGGTCCTGTAAAACCAATATCCTCACACCACTCCAGGGTTCTTTTTCCCCAGCGCTCCATCATTGGGCTATTCTCTCCCTCCCCCAGGTGGGTATGAAGATAGACTCCCTTGTCCCTGGCAAGACTGATTGATTCTATAAAAGTTTCTTTATAGCAGTTTATTGGCTGACATGGAGCAATGACAATCTGCCGCATACTAAAGGGATCAGAATCATGATATTTATCAATAAGGCGTTCACAATCCTTAAGAAATTCATCTGTGGTCTCAACCATTTCATCGGGAACTGTACTGCCCTCACTTTTAGGAAGAGTGTTAGCTCCCCGACCTGCATGGTATCGTATGCCCAATAGCTCTGCGGCCTCCATCTGTCTGTCTACAAGTTCTTTTCCGGCATGTCGGGGATAGCAGTACTGATGATCAAAGGCCATTGTAGAACCATGCTTAACTAAATCTGCCATTGCAGAGAGCGAAGAGTAGTAAATAGCATCAGAATCCATATATTTGAATATCTCATAAATTTCATTAATCCAGTCAATTACTGACATATTTGGGTAATCTACAGTTGTAAGATTTCTAACAAAGGTTTGAAAAAAATGGTGATGGGTATTTACAAGACCGGGATAGATAAACTTACCACTGGCATCAATAGTTTCATCTGCAGGCTCTTTGATATTCTTACCCATTTGTATAATTTGGGGACCTAGTATAAGAATGTCACTGTTATAAAAAACATTATCATCAGTATCACAAGTAACAATTGCACTGGCATTTTTTATTAGTGTTGTTTTATTATTAATATTTCTTTTTATAGTTTCCAATCAAATACTTCCTTATAGTCAGGTATAGACAAGGCTTCTCCAGGCCGGGAACTAGCAAGAGAACTTGCTTTTACTGCTAATTCAAGGCCTTCTTCAACAGACTGCCCTTTGATTATGCAACTTATAAAATAACCGGAAAATGTGTCATCTGCACCCAATAAATCGACAGTCTCTATCTTAACACCTCTTTGAATAAAGAAACTCTCTTTTGATAAATAAAGAGCTCCTTTTCCTCCCAGACCCAAAACAATTTTGGTATCAGGAAAACGATTAGCAATTTCATGTATTAATATTTCAGGATTGTCATCTTTACCACAAATATCCACTGCTTCAGATTTATTTAAAATTAAATAATCAACATATTTAACAGAATATTTTAACAAATCACGATCTACAGGAGAT
>JALTGJ010000060.1 GCA_027077185.1 Spirochaetales bacterium
AGCATGGACAATTGGTAATCATGAAGTTGAGCAGGGTAATAAAGTTTTAATGAAAGTTGCTGATGAAATGGCAGCAGATGGAATCCCTGTACTTGGAGCAAATGCTGTTTGGGCCGATGATCATAATAAACCTTATTTTGAACCATATACAATTAAAATGATTGATGGTGTGCGTGTAGGTATTCTTGGACTTACAACTCCTGGTATACCAATGTGGCTGGCAGATTCAACACATGAAGGTTATGTCTTTCTTGATATGGTGGAAACTGCAAAAAAATATGTTCCCATATTACGTAATGTTGAAAAATGTGACGTAGTTGTAGGTCTTTTTCATTCAGGTATGAATGAACAGTATGATATTGCCAAAGCTAAAGCTGCAGGAGTGCCTGCACCAAATGCATCTGCACTTGTTGCTGAAGCTATTGGTGGCGGACCTGACGGTATTGATGTAATTATTACCGGCCATTCACACAAAGTTATAGATGATGAACAAAATACTGAATACCGGGATGACAGAAATAACGTTGTTAATGGGGTAAAATTTATTCAGGCGAAAAACTGGGGTGAAAGACTTGGTCAGGTAAGCATTTCTGTAAAAGGTGAAGGTAAGGATTGGGTTGTAAAAGATATTTCTGTTTCAACTTATACAATGGACAATGTAGCAGAAGATCCTGAGATTATGAAATATATGTCTGATTATATTAATGGTGCAATGGATTTTGCCAATACTCCGGTTGCTCAGGCAAGTGTTGATCTTCCTTCTCTTCGATCTTATTATGAAGAAACTGCAATTGTTGATCTTATTCAGGATACACAGCTTAATTTTAGTAAAGCTGATATAAGTATAGCTGCAGCATTTAATCCTAATCTAACAATTCCAAAAGGTGAAATTACTGTTGGAAATATTGCAGGAATCTATATTTATGAAAATTTTCTGTATGCCCTGGAAATGACCGGTGCGCAGATAAAAGCCTATCTTGAATACTCATCAAAATTCTTTAATGTTATAAATGAAAGTAATGTTGACAGCGTTCCTCTGGTAAATCCCGATGTACGAGGTTATAATTATGATATGGCTCAGGGATTTCTTTATGAAATTGATATTACAAAAGAACCTGGTAACAGAATTGTAAATATGAAAAATCTTGATGGATCTCCCTTTGATATGGCAAAAGTTTACAATGTAACTCTAAACAGTTATCGCTATAATGGTGGTGGTGGTCATCTACAGGCTGCTGGTCTTATTACTGATGGAGTTATTAATAGCAAGACAACTTATCAGTCCTCCAAACCTATGAGAGACCTGATGGTTGAATATTTGAAGGCTGAAAAAACATGGGGACCTGAAAATATTGAAAATAACTGGAAGCTTGTTCCAGAGGCTCTTGCTGCAAGAGCAATTGAAAATCAATTAGCACTTAATTCAGAAGCCAGATAATTTAAATAGAACCCGCCCCTTCCGGGCGGGGTTTTTACTAAATGATTATGAATAGAAAACTTAAAGTAATCCTAATTTCAATTGTTGGAAATCTCATTCTTGCTGGATCAAAAATAATTCTTTCCTTTTTTACTGGTTCTTTAGCTCTTGGTGCAGATGGATTCCATTCTTTTATCGATTTACTTGTTTCTGTTATAGTAATGGCCGGGATTATTAAAAGTTCCGGCTTACAGGATAAGAAAAAAAGAATATCATTAAAAATAGAAAGTATAGTTACTTTAGTTGTTAGTTTGTTTGTTATTGGAATAGCTGTTGTATTTTTTAAAGAGCTTTGGTTCCATGCTCAGGTACAGCTTTCAATGCTGCCTTTGGCAATTGGCGGGCAGTCTGTTTTAATAATACTCACATATTTAATATATAAATATAAACATTTAGTTGGAACTGAAGAGAAATCACAAAGCATTATTGCAGACAGTTATCATACCAGGGCTGATCTCTTAACTTCACTGGGTGTTCTTGTAGCATTACTTGGAGGTATGATTGGTCTTGATCTGGATAGAATAACAGCATTTATACTGTTTTTTATTATATTGTATCAGGGTCTGGAAATGTTGATTGGAGCTATACGGGTTCTGCTGGAAAAAGAAGATGGTCTTCCTGTCAATTATAGATTTACTATAATAAAGAATATTCTGCAAAGTACTCAAAAGATTAAAACATATGTTTTGTCAAAGAAGAAGCTTACTTTTAGTATTATTGGTATTCTATTGCTGATTAGTTATTTACTTTTAAGTTTTAATACGATTAATTTAAATCAAAGAGCGGTTCTCTTTCTTTTTGGCAGGGTTGTAAAAGATGATATAAAACCCGGACTGTTGTTTAACCCTCTGTTTCCATTTACAGAACTGACAATAATAGATACTTCTGCAATACGAACAATGAGAGTTGGTTACAGGCTTAACAGTAAAGATGTATCGGATGTTTTAATTCATCAGTGGGAAACAATTCATATTTCAAAAGCTTATAGTAATTTTAAAGAAGAGTCAGAAGTTCTTGCCGGGGATGGGAATATTTTACATGTCAGTTTAAATATTGACTATAATATTTCCAGTGCCAAAGAATTTATTCTTAATAATAAAGATCCGGAACTTTTAATGAGAGAAATGACCGACTCTCTTGTTATGAAGGAATTTGGAAAGCATGATATTTTTAAATCTCTACTGTCAAAGCGTGAAGACATAGAGAAGAATATACACAGAGTACTTCAGAGAGAACTGGATCAATATTCTACTGGTATAACCATTTCAAATGTAGTCCTTTTTGATCTTCATCCTCCGGAAGAAACAATTGGTCCTTTTAGAACTGTGTATGATGATGAAGAGTATTATAAAATTAAAATGTACAACGCTCAGGCTTACAGGGAAACACAGATACCTTATGCAAGAGGACTGGTCAAAGAAATTAATGCCAAAGCTTTGTCAGAGTCAAAAAGCATTATTCTGAAAGCTAAACAGGATGTTGAACTTTTTAAATCAATGGAAAAAGCTTTTGAAAATAATCCCGATGAAGTATCTCTAAGAACCATTCTTTCAAAGTGGCAGTTGTCTTTAAGTGATAAGCAAAAAATTGTATTTTTTAAGGGAATAGGTAAAGGGAAGATTCGACTTGATTTAAGTGATGGGAGTTATATAGTTAAATGAAAAAAATAGTTTTTGCAGCAGCAGCTGTTTCTGCAGTAATACTTTTACTGGGTTCTGTTCTATTTACCGTTAAAGCAGATTCTTTTGCAATTATTACTGAATTTGGAAGATTGGAAAAGGTTATTTCAAAATCAGGACTAAATATAAAACTACCCTATCCAATACAGAAGGTATACAGAATTGATAAAAAAAAGCGGATTTTTTCACCAGTTGCTCTTGAGGTTTTTCTACCGGATCCATCAAATGTACTTAAAAATATTACTATAGGATATTATATTATTTGGGATATTAATGACCCTGTAAAGTATTTTGAAATACTAAAAAATGATATATCTGCACAAAACAGACTTAGTGATAATATGCGTTCTTATATTTATAACATTATAGGCCAGTATCCCCTGGGAGCATTTATTTCAACTGATAGTAATGATGTAAAAATAAATGAAATATCTACAAAAATAACTGAAGCTGCCAAGCCTGATTTTAGAAATAATTTTGGTATTAATATTATTACGGTAGATATAAAAAGAGTAATTTTACCGGAACAGAACAAGCAGAAAGTTTTTGAAAGAATGGTTGCCGAGAGAGAAAGAATTTCTCATAGATACAGGGCAGAGGGAGAGGAACAGGCCAAGATAATAATATCAGAAACAGACAGTACAAAAAAAATTATGCTTTCAGAAGCACATTTGGAAGCGTCTAAAATGATTGCAGAGGCTCAAGCTAAAGCAGCTTCCATTTATTCGGATGCTTTTAGAACTAATGAACAGTTTTACAAATTTTGGAATCTTCTTCAGTCCTATGATAAAATATTTTCAGGGAAGAGTACATTTATTCTTTCTACAGATAACAAGCTTCTGCAGCTGCTGGAATTAGATAACAATTTGACAGGCTTTGTTAAATGAATGATTTTACAAAGGTTATAAAGAGTTCTAAAAGTTTTATTTTTGGGATTCTTATAACAGTAATTTTTGCCTGGATTTTATCAGGTACTTATTCTATTACCCATGAAGAGGCTGGTGTAGTTACGGTATTCGGTAATATTAGTGATAAAATTATGACTCCCGGTATCCATTATCACCTTCCCTGGCCTGTAGGTAAATTATATCGGGTAAATATTAAAGAGCTTCGATCTGTTGAAATTGGTCACTCCAGAACCGGGTTCAAGGGGCAGCTTTCGGATGACCTTAAATATAAAATTGTGGATTATAGTGACGGAGCTCCATCGGTATCATTTATGGACGCAAGATTATTTAACAAACAATTTATGACAGGGGATAATAATATTGTAGATGTTTTATTAACTGTTCAGTATAAAATAATTTCTCCGGATAATTATTTGTTCAGTTTTACTAATCCTGATGCATTAATAGCACTGGAAGCAGAGTCTGTATTGAATTATTATATAGCAACATCAACAATTGACAGATTACTTTTGAGAGATACATTATTTGCCTATCAAATGGCACAGGATTTACAAAAACGGCTTGAACCATATCAAATTGGTGTATCTGTTGAATCTTTGTTTTTTAAAGATGTTATGGTTCCTGAAGGAGCTGTTGAAGCTGCTTTTCGTGATGTAAAAAGTGCTGAAGTTGATCGTGGAAAAAGAATAGAGGTTGCAAGAAATAAAGCAAATGCAATTCTTTCCCAGGCTGGATCAGAATCAAGGCAAATCTTGGATACAGCCAAAACTGAGGCAGAACAAATTAAAAATACTGCTGTTTCAGATAGTACTACATTTCTTAAGCTGGAAAAAGAAGTTGACCAGAAGGGTACTATTTTAAAGTATCACCTATGGCTTAGCACTATGTCGAACATACTAGGCAGAGCAAAGCTGTATCTGGTAACTGATAAC
>JALTGJ010000061.1 GCA_027077185.1 Spirochaetales bacterium
GTACGATATGAGCAGTTAAATTCGGTACTGTAATTTTCTACTAATCTGTCAAAAACCCTCTTTGCGGTATGCCGTTGTTTTCTCTTCGCCTTTTTATCATCTGTAAGCCATTTATCTATTTCTTCTTTATAGGGATCGAGTTTTTGAAAGGTGTTCTCATTTTTTTTCGATGTTTTGGGTTTGTTCCAGTCTTCCTTTTCAATGTAGTATTTAATCGTTTTCCTATCCTTACCGGTTATCCGATTAATCTCAGTGATACTTTTCCCCTCTTCAAAATATAGATTTCTGATGTTGCTAATTTCTGTCATTTTAAGCATTCTCCTTATTCTCCCTGCAACTATGAATGATTCATATTACATGGATATATTTATTGCTGAAACTCCCACATTTTACTTCTGCAATTGTGGGGAATTCCGGGTTGCAACTTTGGGGAATTTACTTTGCAACTTTGTCCTATTTCAGTATGCAACAAACAAAAGCAGAATAAAGAATAATTCAAACTGGGAAAATGTTATCGCCAATATGAAAGAAAAAATCTGCTTTGTACCAGGGAAGAAGTGTTTTTTTAAGGTCAAAAGAAGATACAGCATAAAAAACTCCAGCTCAAATAACCGCTAAAATAGGAAATGCTGAGTTGATCTTTCTTAAAAAATATATAAAATTACTGAAATTGTGCTTTACAGAGTAATAAAACTGATGTTATTTATATAACATCTTTAAGGAAATAGGTAGTCAAATGGCAGAAAAGATATTTGTAATTGTCGAATCCCCAACAAAAGCAAAAACTATACGAAAATTTTTACCCGGTAATTATACAGTTGATGCAAGCATTGGGCATGTTAGGGATCTTCCAAAATCAGCTGCGGATATTCCTAAAAAACTTAAAGGTGAAGAATGGACAAAGCTTGGAATTGATGTGGAAAATGGTTTTAAGCCCCTCTATGTAACTCCCAAAGGGAAGGGTAAGGTTGTAAGAGAACTAAAAAAGAAATTAAAAGATGCTGATTTACTTCTTCTGGCAACAGATGAGGATAGAGAAGGTGAGAGTATTTCGTGGCATTTGGTGGATATTTTAAAGCCAAAAGTTCCGGTTAGAAGAATGGTGTTTCATGAAATAACAAAAAAGGCTATTGAAAGGGCTCTCGAAGCAGGCCGTGATATAGATATTGATCTTGTAAATGCCCAGGAAACAAGAAGAATTTTGGATAGATTGTATGGATATACACTTTCACCTCTTATCTGGAAGAAAATATCCTATGGATTATCTGCAGGTAGAGTTCAGTCCCCCGGGCTAAGGCTTATTGTAGACAGGGAAAGAGATCGAATACAATTTGTTAAGGCGGTCTATTGGGATCTTTCGGCGCAGATAAGTCCCGAGCCAGGTAAAGAAAATGAGCTTTTTGAAGCTAAGCTGGAATCTGTCAATAATAAAAAAATATCCAGTGGAAAAGATTTTGACCCTCTAACAGGAGAAATCCTGGCAAATAAAGATGTATTAATTTTAGCTAAAGAATCCGCCATGGAACTTGAAGAAGCTCTTACAGGTTCTGACTGGAAGGTTTTATCTGTTGGGGAAAGGTCCTTTAAGCAGAGACCATCTCCTCCCTTTATAACATCAACATTACAACAGGATGGAAACAGAAAACTTCGCATGTCTGCACGTGAAACTATGCGAACTGCCCAGCGTTTATATGAACAGGGTTTTATTACATATATGCGTACAGATTCCCCAACATTAAGTTCAGAAGGTATTTCCGGTGCAATAGAGAGTATTAAACGCCTTTATGGAAACAATTTTGTCACAGAGACTCCCAGGCAGTTTACATCGAAGGATAAAGGTGCACAGGAGGCCCATGAAGCAATTAGGCCTGCCGGAGAGGTTTTTGTTCATCCCGATGAAACAGGGTTAACAGGAAGGGAACTTTCTCTCTATTCTTTAATTTGGAAACGAACTCTTGCATCTCAAATGAAAGATGCAGATAAAATATCAACAACAGCAAAAATTGAAGCTGGGAATGCTGTTTTTTCTGCTACTGGTACCCGAATTAAATTCCCAGGATTTCTAAGAGTATATGTAGAAGGCAAAGATGAACCTGAAGCTGCTTTGGATGATAAAGAAACGTTTCTTCCTGAATTAAAAGAAGGTAATAAAGTTTTTCTTAACAATTTATCCTCACTTAAACATGAAACGAAACCTCCTGCAAGGTATACAGAGGCATCTCTGGTTAGCCAATTGGAGAAAATGGGTATTGGCCGCCCCTCGACATATGCATCCATAATTAATACTCTTTTTGACAGGCAGTATGTTCGCCGACAGGGAACTTCTCTGGTTCCTACTTTTACAGGTTTCGCTGTTATACAGCTTCTGGAAACACATTTTAATTATTTAATAGAGTATAGTTTTACCTCAGAAATGGAAAATGCTCTTGATGATATTTCTATGGGTAAAATTGACAGGTTAAAATATCTTGAGAAGTTTTATCTTGGAAAGAATGGATTGAAAATACAGGTTGAAAACAGGGAAAAAGAAATAAAACCTGACGAAGCAAGAACAATTAAATTACCCCATCTCGGACCCATCGAGGGTATTAAAGTTGGGAAATATGGTCCCTACTTTATTCAGCAATCTGAGTCCGGAGAGGAAAGTATTCATGCCTCAATCCCTGAGGAAATAGCCCCGGCAGATCTATCTGAATCTGATATTCTGGAAATTATTGAACTTCAGAAAAACGGTCCTGTTCCACTTGGCACAGATCCTGAGACAGGTATGAACATTTATTGTCTGACAGGGCGATATGGAGCTTACTTTCAGCTGGGAGAAAAAACTGATGAAATCCCAAAACCTAAAAGAGCCAGCCTGCCCAAAGGAAAGAAACCCAGGGATGTTACTATTGAAGATGCATTAAGGCAGCTTAGTCTTCCCCGACTTGTTGGTATGCATCCTGATACAGGCCTTGAAGTCAGGGTAAATGAAGGCCGTTTTGGGCCGTATATTGCCCATAACGAGGAATTCCGATCATTAAAAAAAGACGATGACCTGTTTACTGTTACTTTGGATAGATGTGTAGAGATACTTGCTGAACCCAAAAGGGGCAGAGGGGGAGCTACAATATTAAAGGATTTTACAGGAGATAAAAAAACACCCCTGAAAATAATAGACGGTAGATATGGACCATATATAAAATATGGAAAGAAAAATATTAAGCTGCCTGATGATAAAAAAGATAAAAAGGTAATAGAATCATTAACAGTTGAAGAGGTGAAGGCTATTATTAAGGAAGCCTAGCTTCTGGTATCCAGCCATTTACCTATAATAGAAAGAACTTCATCTTTTTCAGGTTCATTTAGTATTTCATGATACATGTTCTCTAGAATATGGATTTCCTTATCTTTTGAGCTGATATTTGAAAATATAATTTGACTGCATTCCGGATTGACAAGAGGATCTTTTTTACCATGTAATATAAGTGTGGAAACAGATATTTTTGATATAAGTTCTTCTGAAATTAATTCTTCTGATCTTAGCATTTCCCTCCCCATTCTTGCTCTAACCTTTCCATTGTAATTGTATGGATCATTTTTATAGTTTTCCACCACTTTTGGATCTTTTGAAATGCCTTCTACGGCAAATTCGACCAGAGGCAGATATGGTGCAAAAAAGGCAATAATTTTAGAAATAGATTTTGTAAAATTTGAAACACCCCCATCAATTCTTATAGATGGTCCAGAAAGTATTAAACCTTTAAGCTTATCTCCTGACCTGGATGCAAGAATTGTAGCTATTGCCCCTCCCATGGAATGTCCCAGTAAAAAAACGGGTTTATCTTTTTCCATATTTTTTACTTTTGAAAGTACGTAGTCCAAATCATCTACAAAAATACTAAAGTCCGGTATATCTGCTTTTTTGCCATCAGATCTGCCATGGCCATAGTGGTCGACTGCATATACTGCAAAATTTTTGTCTGTAAAATATTTTGCAGTATAATTATATCGTCCGGAATGTTCAGCATATCCATGTGAAATTAAAACTACCCCCCTAAGATCATGCTTAGAGTTGTCAGGCTTCCATGTTCTAATAAAAAGCTTTCTTTTGTCATTTATTTCCCAAAAATCTGAATTCTCTTTCATTTCGAACCTTCCTGTGGATTTCGTTCTTTATTTTTGTACATATTTGCATCTGCTGTCTTAAGGAGATCTTGAAGATTATTTCCTTCATCCGGGAACCCGGCAATTCCATAGCTGAATTTTATTTCGTATTTTACTGAATCAAACAGAACTGGAAATTTTTTCAATTCTTTTTTTATTTCGCCAATTCTTTTTTCTACGTTTTTTGTATTGGAGTTCCTAAAAAGTGCAATAAACTCATCTCCTCCAAAGCGGGCAAAAACATCACTTCCTCTAATAGAATTACTTATTATACCGGAAAACTTCTGAAGAACTTTATCTCCACAGGCATGCCCATGTGTATCGTTAACAGATTTAAAATTATCAAGGTCAAAAATAACTATGTGCAAGTGTCCTTTATATCGGGTTGCTTCTTCAAAAGCCATTCTTGCAATTTCTTCAAAAAAATGCCGATTATGTACATTTGTAAGGCTGTCAAATTTAGAAAGCTGTATTGCTTTATTTATCAATCTGCTGTTTTTTATTACAATGGCCATTTCACTGGTAAAATATTCCATCATTCTAAGATCATCATTGGTAAATGCATTTGTTGAACAGCTGTCCAGGCATAGCACTCCATAGATGGTATTGTCTATTATAATTGGGGCACTTAAAGAACAGAGGTACTCGTTAGATCCGGATGAATCAAACAATTCACAGTCCTGTTCTTTGAAATATTCTTTGTTAAAACTTATTTTATCTCTAATCACTACAGGTTTTAACTCGCTTCCCTTATTCATTTTATATACAAAAGTATCTTCAATTTTAATATTAATTTTCTGAAGTTCTTCAAGATTCATACCTATTGCTGAAACAAATTTGGCAGATCCGTCACTATTTGGAACCATTACGGATCCTGCATCACTGTCTTCTATGGTTTTAATTGCAGATTTTAGAATTTCATCAAGAAGGATTTCTGTCTTATTTGTTGTAACAATAGAGTGGTTAAGATTTATAATTGTATCCTGAAGTTTGCGACTCTTATTAATATAATCTCTATCACTTTTTGCTGCCTGAAGAATTGTATTCTGATTTTGTAAAATAAGATTTGTATACTTTATTATCATTTTTGGGTTTGAAAATTTAAAATTGGAAATTAAATTTATTTTTTCCAGATCGTCTTTATCCAGAGTAAGGTCATTTTTAGCAACATCCTTTATTGTTTTCTGAAAGATTAATAGTGATGGTTTAAGCTTTTTCCGAATAGTAAGAAAAAAGCCTGCCAATATTGCAAAAGTGGCAATAGATTGAAATAAAGTATTTAGGGGGATATTAAAACTCGATATAATCAAATTAGTGAAGATTATTGTTAATGTAAGTCCCAGGCTTATAAAAAGAAAACTATTTTTTTTCACGGTATATTATCAATCATAAAATGCCATATAGTCAAGCTTAATTTATTGCCACCTTTTGAGATGTGTTGTATTTTCAGGGCATAAAAAAAGACCGGAAACAGTTCCGGTCTTAATGAGTCGGGAGCGACGGGGATCGAACCCGCGATCTTCGGCTTGACAGGCCGACGCGATAACCAGCTTCGCTACGCCCCCTAACAACGTATAGCAAAATGCCCGATTTTAAGAGTTTTGTCAAGTAGGGCAAAAAATATTTTTTCTTATTTTTTCTTTAGAACTATTTCACAATTATCTTTTATCTGTATAAGTTTGTAATTCCACTTATTGCAAATATAATTTACTGTATCTTTGGAATAAAAGGTAATATGTGTGGGATCATCTTTATACCACCAATTACTAAATTCACTCCAGTTGTTATTATGAAGCATGGTTCTGATAATAAGATAACCTCCGGAAGACAGACATTTATTTAACAAATTAAGTTCCATTGCAGGGGATTTAATATGTTCAAATACTTCAATAGCTGTAATGGCATCAAAAATTTGTGTTTTCCATTCTTTAGCTGTATAAAAATAGGGGTCAAAGCTTGTTACGCCAAATTCCTCTTTTGTTAGAAGATCTGCCCATGTTTGTTCCGGACCACATCCAAAATCAAGTATTCTGTTTCCTTTATTTAAGAATGGTTTTACCGTACTGGATATTATTTTTTTTAGGTAAGTTACATAGCCTTTGTTGCTTATACTATTCTCATGAAGCATGTAACGCTGTTTTTCTGCTTTACTGGAAAGAATCTGATTGTTCTTCAATTGAATCTGACTGCAGTTTCTGCAGATAAAATATGTTTTTCCAGATTTATCTGTCCATTGATTATCTAAATGAGTTTCATATATTATAGAATTACACAAACTGCAGTTCATTTTGGGGTGGATTTTTATTAAAGAGCCTTTATAAAGCCCATAATAAGACCTATAACACCTCCAAAGACGCCTCCCCATACAACAAGCCATCCCAGATGCTTTTTAATCATATCCTGGATAATTATTTTAACCATTTCGGGTGTTAGTTCATCTAAACGCTTGTTTATTATACCTTCGACCTGGGATTCGAGTTTACTGCTCAGATTGTCAGTCTCTATTGAGCCTGCGATGGCTGTTTGAAAAGCCGGAGATTCGACTTCTTCCTTTACAAAACTTTTAATCTTAATAATAAAAGGGTCTCTAAAGCTGTCCAGTGCGGCAGCTCCTCCAAACATACCCAGCATACTTCCAAATTGTGACTCCATAATGACTGAAGTAAGACTGTTAAAAATTTTGTTATAGTCCACAATGTCTATGGCTTTATCCAGATTTATTTCCGGAACCATAGAACTTGAAGAGTCCTCAAAAAACTTTTCAAGGTTTTCTTTTGTAAAAAATTCAGTCATTATTAAATGCCTGATTCCTTCTTTAAACTCCTTAAAATGCAGAGGGACTACCCCTGATCCATAAAGGAGGGGAACTCTTTCAAAGAGCATGTGTATTGCCAGCCAGTTTGTTATTGCCCCTGAGAGGGCAAAAAAACCAATACTTAAAATTTGTCCACTGTACCAGGGAGAAAAATATCCTCCAATAATTACCAGAAGTGCAGCAAGGTTTGTACCGAGGCTTTTATTCATTTTGTTTCTCCATTAATTTGTAAAAATTATTTCCTGCATTCTTGGCCCCTTGGAATACCTTTTCAGGGTAAACCATAGTTGTTTTGAAAGCGGCTCATTTATCAGGATAATATAAACAAAAAAAAAGCAGAGGTCATTAATAATCTCTGCTTTTTTTGTTTAAATAAGTTAAATTAGAAAGATGATATTGCATCCAGCCCTGATTTTTCAACAATCTCCAGACCGTGGTCTATATCTTCCACTTTGAAAATAATTACAACGCTGCCCTTTTCATTTATAAGGGAAGAATACAGATATTCAATATTTACTCCGTTACGGTTAAATATATCCATAACCTTCATAAGTCCGCCGGGTTCATCATCAAGAATTATACCAATTACCTCTGTAAGCTTTGCAGTAAACTCTGCATTTTTAAGAACTTTCATTCCTTCATCAGGTTTATCTACAATTATTCTTAATATTCCAAAATCTGCAGTATCAGCTATTGAAATTGCTCTTAAATTAATTCCGGCATTTGCTATAGTTTTTGTAACTTCTGCCAGTCTGCCTGTTGTATTTTCTAAAAATACTGATATTTGTTTTACTTTCATATTTCCCCCGCTTTTGGTAAATCTCTTTTATCTATTACTCTTTTAGCTTTTCCCATACTTCTTGCAATCGATTTTGGTTCTACAAGTTTTATATTAAGTGCTATTCCAAGCTGCTGTTTCATTTCATTATAAATCTGTTTTCTTATAAGCTCCATATCCTTTGTTTCATCGGAGAAAAAGGATTCTTCCACTTCAACCTGCAGTTCTACATTATCCAGCTGGCTGGATTCCCGGTCAATAATAATCTGATAGTGAGGTTCTGTGTTTTCTATTTTCATCAGAATATTTTCTATCTGTGAGGGGAATACATTTACACCCTTTAGTATAAGCATATCATCATTTCTTCCCAAAAGGCGGTGCATTTTTATTGTAGTCCTGCCGCAGGAACATTTGTCCCTGAATAACCATGTAATATCTCTTGTTCTATACCTTATTAATGGTGTGCCCTCCCTTGAAAGGGTGGTAAAAACCAATTCGCCCTTTTCTCCCTCAGGAAGAACTTTACCTGTTTCAGGGTTAATTATTTCCGGATAGAAAAAGTCCTCATTAATATGTAGTCCATTTTGTGCTTCACACTCACAGGAGACCCCTGGACCAATAATTTCAGTCAGTCCATATATATCATATGCCTTCAAGTTTAGTTTCTTTTCTATTTCCACTCTCATATTATCTGACCAGGGTTCCGCTCCAAAAATACCTGCTTTAAGATCAAAATTACGAAAGTCCAGACCGTTTTCCTTTGCAACTTCCGCCATAAAAAGAGAGTAGGAAGGAGTACATGTTAATATAGTAGATTTAAAGTCCTGCATATATTGCAATTGTTTTTGTGTATTACCGGAAGAAATTGGTATAACTGTTGCTCCAAGAGGGCCTCCACCATGATGGACACCTAGCCCTCCGGTAAATAAGCCGTATCCGTATGCATTTTGTATTGTGTCAGTTTTATCGGCGCCTGCCATAGCAAGACATCTTGCCATTACCTCAGACCAAAGAGTTCTGTCATTTTCTGTATAGCCTGCAACAACAGGTGTTCCTGTTGTTCCTGATGATGTATGTATTTCCACAATATTATCCAGACTGGTTGAAAGCAGTCCATACGGAAATGTCCCCCTCATTTCATCCTTAGTAGTAAAGGGGAGTTTGCTTATATCTGAGAGAGCTTTAATATCCTCAGGTTTTATTCCCAGTTCATCAAATTTCTTTTTGTAGAAAGGAACTTTCCCGTAAACCCTTTTTACAAGATCCTTTAAACGCTCCAGCTGCAGCTCCTGCATTTGCTTAATGCTCATGGTTTCAATTTTTTTATTATATATCACTTACTTCCTCCTCTAATTGCTTTCGGGCACTTTCCTTAAATTTTTATTCCCTTCTTTCATCCACAACTCGAATTGCCTTTCCCTCCTGTACAGGAAGAACCCCAGGTTCATGAAGTTCGACTGTAGGGCTTATGGTTATTGAAGCTCTTAAATTATCCACTATTCGTCGTTTTAATGCGTTCATATCTCTGGCATCATCTGAAAAAATGGAAGCTCCAACTTCGGTTTGCACTATCAGTCTGTCCAGTAATCCCTCTTTTTTTACAAGTATTCTGTAGTTAGTCCCAACTTCCGGCATTTTCATAATTACTTCTTCAATCTGAGATGGAAATACATTAACTCCGTTTATTATAAGCATGTCATCGGTTCTGCCTTTAATTCGGCTGATTCTTCTGGAAATACGTCCACAGGAACAGGGCGCAGGTATAATTGATGTCAGATCCCGGGTTCTGTATCTTAAAATTGGAGTTGCATCTCTAATAAGTATAGAAAGAACAAGTTCCCCTGTTTCTCCTTCAGGTAGTTCTTTCAGAGTATCTTTATCAATAATTTCCATATAGTAGGAATCTTCCCAAAGATGCATACCCGATTTTTTTTCACATTCAAATGCGACACTGGGGCCATTCATTTCTGATAGTCCATATGAATTGTATGCATCAATTCCGAATAGCTTTTCAATTTTTTGTCTTATTTCTTCAGAGTGGGGTTCTGCCCCGACAAGTGCTTTTTTAAGTTTAAAATCAGAAACTGAATATCCATAGTCTTTCATTTTTGAATAAAGATACAGCATATAGCTTGGTGTTGCATGTACTACTGTACTTTCGAAGTCTTTCATAAGTTGTAATTGTCGTTTTGTGTTGCCGCTGGAAGCAGGAATTACAAGCATACCAAGTTTTTCCGCCCCATAGTGAAGCCCTATTCCGCCTGTGAACAAACCATAGGTCATCATATTCTGAAAAATATCTTTTTTTGAACAGCCCACAGAAATAAGTGATCTTGTTGTTAGGTCTGTCCAGTTGTTCAGATCGTTTTGTGTCTGATATATAACTGTTGGTGTTCCTGTTGTTCCACTGGATGCATGCATTCTTACGACATTTTCTTTGTCTACAGCCATTAACCCATAAGGATACGCTTCTCTTAGGTCTTCTTTGGTAGTAAAAGGTATTTTTTTGATATCCGAAAGATATTTTAGGTCTTTTGCACTTGTTATTCCTACAGAACTGAGCCTTTTTTTGTAAAAGGGAGTTTTTAAGGCATTAGCTATAGTTCTTTTATAACGTAAAAGCTGAAGCGCTTCCAATGCTTCTCTGTCCATAGTTTCTATTTCTTTGTCATGGTAAAGATCTGTCATTTGCCTGCCTTCTTTAATCCCAGTTTTTCAGCTGTTTTTCTAAATCCGGTTAACGAACCCTCTATAACAGAATCGTCTACACAATATGCAATTCTAAAGTATCCTGGCAGACTAAATCCCCTTCCGGGTACAACCAGAATCCTTTCTTCTTTTAGAAGATCAACTATTTTCATGTCATTACCACCGGGAGCTTCTACAAAGAAATAGAAGGTTCCTTCTGGAATTCTAAACTTATAACCAAACTCTGCCAATTTTTCTGCCAGAAGATCGCGTTTTTTTCTGTACAGTTCAATTTCTACACTAACACCCTGAAGCTCTGCAATCGTTCTCTGCATTAAAGCAGGAGCATTTACATAACCCAAAATTCTATTACATAAAATTATACCATTAATAAGGTTATCAAAATCTTCTGCTTCCGGGTTAACTGCCAGCCAGCCTATTCTTTCCCCTGGTATGGACAGATCTTTAGAGTAGGATGTACATACAATTGAATTTTTATATGCATCCATAACAGAAGGAACCTTTAGATTATCGTATACAATTTTACGATAAGGTTCGTCGCTTATTAAATATATTGTTCGTCCTGTTTCTTTGCTTTTTCTCTTAAGCATTGAGGCTAAATTTGATATTGTTTCTTTAGGGTATATTCTTCCAGATGGATTATTTGGGGAGTTTATAATTACAGCAGCTGTTTTTTTTGTAATTGCAGCTTCTATTTTCTTAATATCAAGATTAAAATCAGTAAGCCCATCAACAAGATCCAGTTCTCCTCCATGGTTATCACAGTAAAATTTATACTCCATAAAACATGGAATAGAAGCAATAATTTTATCACCGGAATTTATTATTGTTTTAAGAACTGTATTTAAAGCACCTCCTGCACCGCTTGTCATAACAATATTATTGGCTGTAACAGTTGTTTTCTGTTCTAAAGATATATATGCAGCAACCTTCTCCCTTACATTCAGGTAGCCTGCATTAGGCATGTATCTGTGCATATGGTGATCTGCAGCTTTTTCTAAAAGAACATTTGTGAAATTTTCAGGAGGATCCATTGCAGGATTTCCCAGAGAGAAATCGTAAACATTTTCTTCGCCAAACTCCTTTTTTAGTTTTGCTCCAGTTTCAAACATTTTACGAATAAAGGAAGATGAATCCATCATCCCAAGAATTTTTTTCGATATCATTTTAAGAACCTCAGTTTTTAATGTTTTATGCTGATTATATTAAATCATAAAATTAAATAGCTTTACAGTAAAATATTAAAAAAATAGTTAACATTTTAGAATTTAAATATTACATTATTACTAATGAAATGAATCAGGGAGATATTATGGATATAAAAAAAGGATCACTTGTGCTTTTTATAATTTTATCTGCTGCCGCTGTACTTTACAGCGCTGGAAGAAGTGAGACTGAGAAAGCGCTGGAGTCTTCTAAGACTCTTACATCCGGTACAATTAAAAATGGATTAAGAGTTATTCCAATAGAAACTAATAGTAAGGAGTATAATATTACTGTGTATAGAGGAGACTATATTGTACTGAAACCTGATGATGGAAAAAGCCATAGGCTAAATATTCCTTCACTTGACGTAAATACAGTAATTCCAATACCTGAAAATGAAAAACCCTATATAAAAATGAAGGAAACAGGTGTTGTAGAGTTTAGTATTGATGAAACAAAGGGTTCTATTAAGGTAGTTGATTTTTTAGGTCCAAGGTACTGGGAGGTCAATTCGAAAGAAGGAGCCGATCTTATAAAGAATATTAAGCCCTTTATCCTTGATGTTAGAACAGATGGTGAATATGCAGAAGGTCATTTAAAGGATTCGTATCTTTTACCGGTGCAGATTCTTTCAGAAAAAATCAGTTTAATAGAAAAGTATAAAGATCAGGATATTCTTATCTACTGCCGTTCAGGAAACAGAAGTACAGTTGCTTCAAAAATTCTACTGGATGCAGGGTTTACCAATGTATATAATCTTCGCTATGGCATTAAAGGGTGGGCAGCTGATGGTTACCCTGTAGTACTTGACTAGAGAAAATAATTCCATAGAGACAAGGCATGCCTTGTCTCTATGGATACAATCTCACTGTTTAGTAAAATTGCAATTTTTATTATCTTTACGCTGTAATTAGTTCTCCATGGGCTAATTGTTAGTTTGTTTTTACTCTATTAGCATTAGAATTATGGCTTTTAGAGGATAAATATGACTGAGATTCAGCGAATTTTATTAACTAATATAAAAAAATATCGATCCCGATTAAATTATTCTCAAATGAAACTTGCAGAGCTATGTGGGGTTTCGACAAGTTTTATAGGTGAAATTGAGATAGGAAGAAAGTATCCCTCTGCCAAAACATTGGAAAAAATAGTAAAAGTACTGGAAGTTCAGCCCTATAAACTTTTTATGGACATAGATGATGTAGATGAGTTTAATAAAGAAGGGTTACTGAGTACCTTCAAGGAAAGTCTCCATGATCACATAGTAAGTGACCTGGAATCGGTTTATTCACAATTTACTAAAAAAGAATAATATTTATGCCACTCTATTTTGGCTTCACTTAAAAGCCTTTTGCGCTGTGTCAGATATTGAATTTATTAAGCACTTCTTCTCTAATATATGGGTCGTTCACTGGCGAAAAAAGCCTTAGGATGCATAGGCGAGCAGTGAGTTTGCGAACGACCAGCCAAAAACAAACCAATTCAATGTACATCGCAAAAGACTGCTTAAGAATTTATCTTGACATCTGGACTTATCATGATATATAGCTTACAGCTCATTGTTATTATTAACATCAATAGGAGATTAAATGAAAAAGCTATTATTAAGGGTTTTGCTACTGTTAACAGCATTTAGCGCCTTTTCTCAGACACAGGCACCTGGCCTGGATATTCTTGGCTACGGATACGATGTCTTTGGAAACTATGCAGACCAGAGCAGTAAAAAAAGATACAATCTGTTTACTTACAGTAACTTTACAAATACACCAATTGGATCAGATCAGTATAGTGTTCCGGAATATGTAATTCTGGAAAATATCTCCAAACATATGGTTACTACAGTTTCCGGTGAAAGTATTAGGGAGTATGCAAAAAGTCAGGCTTCGTCTGTAGGTTTAAGTGCAGATGCACTTTTCTTTTCGGGCTCTATAAACTCATCTTACAGCAGTTCTTCCAGTGGAAGTGAACGTAAATTCTACTACACATACAGGGATGCGAATACCAAATGGCGAATCTCTTTTGATGAAAGGAACTTAAGTTTATTAAAAAATATGCTGGATCCTGTCTTTAAAAGAGATTTGCAAACAATGGATCCTTCAAAACTTTTTGCTACTTATGGAACACACTACATTGCAAGTGCCTATCTTGGTGGAAGAGCAGACTATAACTCTGTTACCACAATAACACAAAATACAAATACCAGTGCCATAGCTGTAGCTGTCGAAGCTGAGTATCATGCAGTAAGTGGAAGTGCAACACTGGATAAAAAATCTTCAGAGCTGCTAAGCAATTCAGATACAACAACTAAGCTGACTGTTACTGGTGGTAATTCAGAGTATGCCAATAATATCAGCAGCACTGCAACCTACGAAAAATGGGCTTCCGGAATTGCAACCATGCCTGTTCTGTGCGATTTTGACGAAAACAGCTTAAAACCCATTTGGGATTTTGCTGAAACAGCTGGTAGAAGAGCAGAATTAAAAGCCGAGTTTGATAAAATGGTAAAAGCAAATCCTTTGCCCGAGGCAATAGCTGGTTCTTTTATGGTTGCAAATAAAATATATTTTATTAGACCTGTTTCTCAGAAGAACAGTTATATTGATATACCCGGATATCATTTTTTAGCGGAGAAAAAAGACGGAACTCCTGTTAAACTTGAAGAGAAGGATAATGCCGGAACAGGATTACAGGGCATTGACCGTTTTATAAAAGTTATT
>JALTGJ010000062.1 GCA_027077185.1 Spirochaetales bacterium
ATCATGCTGCAGAATATGCAAAGGATTTACTTAGAAAAGTTAATAAACAGCTTAATACATTTTCAAAAATTGCAAAATTACGCCATGAAGAAGAACCATTCGAAAAAACACCAAAAAATACTATAAAAAGATACCTATATACTAAATTTAAGAGGAATAGTCCAAAGTAAGAAGTTTTTTATAAGCCATGTTGGCTAAAATCAAACCAAAAATACCGGGGAGAGTTGGGAGAGATCCCAGGACTCTCCTTTTTAATCCCCTTTCTACTATGTCCTCGTCTTCAGTCTCCTCATCAGGATCGATATAGCTAAAATAAACACGCTCTGTAGAGTATACACAGTTTATTCCCCTCCCCACCCCGCGGTTTCGCAGTCGCTTCCTTACCTGTTTGGAAAGGGGGCAGCGTTGAGTATCAAATATATCCCCGATTTTTATTTTGGAAGGATCTGTCCTTAAGGCGGCACCCATGGAAGAAATTACCGGTATATTATTGTTCCAGGCATATGTTAAAAGTTCAATTTTAGGGTTAAGGGAATCTATCGCATCAATTATAAGATCGGGAGAATTTGCAGTAATTTTTTTAAGAGTATCCTTATGCAAAAACAAGTTCATTCCCAGAACATTACATTCCGGATTAATATCATTTATTCTTTCTGCTGCAGCAGCAACCTTTGAAATACCAATTGTAGATTCCAGTGCATACAATTGACGATTAATATTACTCCTGCTTATTGTATCAAAATCTGCTATAGTTATGGATCCTACACCCAATCTGGCTACCCCTTCTACAGCATAACTTCCAACTGCACCAAGACCTGCTACCAGTATAGAACTGGAATGCAGTATTTCCATATTATTTTTTCCGATTAAGCGTTCTGTCCGTAAAAATCTTTCCATTGTTATACACCATCTCCCTGAATTTAAAAGGGTCCATATTTTTTAGTTCTGCTGCCTTTTTATACAAGTTTTGAAGTTCTAAATTGTAACTTTTGGCCTGATTAGCTATTGATTTGTTTTTTATAACAGTAAAATCACTCTCAATAAGTATATTTTGAAGTGAGACTGATCTAAAAACTGATTCCAATTTTCCAGCTTTTTCTGTAAGTAAAAATGGAGAAAAGGATAGGTATACACCAAAACTTGTTAAATGTTTCATTATTTCCATAGATCCTGAAAAAGAGTGAATCATTACCGGTACTTTACAATATCTGCCGCTACCATTGTTAACTAAAACTTTATTTTTAAGTGTTTCCAGTAATATACCCCAGGACCGTATACAGTGTACTGTAACAGGAATATTCATAGATACAGCAAGATCAAGTTGAATCTCAAAGATCTCCAGCTGAAGAGAAAATGCTGCTTTTGAAAAGGATGAACGGTCCAGACCAATCTCTCCTATGCCGTAATTAAATTCTACCAGATAAAACTTAAGAAGTTCTAACCAGTTCTTAGGGAGAGAATCCACATACCATGGGTGGACACCATAATACGGAACAAGCTCAAGGGGATATAATTTTGCCAATGAAGCCAGCAGATCCCAGTCGAAAGGAGATGTACCATTAGATATAGACTTACTCCCTTTTATAAGAAATGTATCCGTAATATCTCTATCCGACTCGTCTTTAAAACCAGAATCCAATGGAATTGTCTGCAAATGGAGATGAGCATCAAGTCTATGTTTTAACGCTTCTTGTTGCAACAAGATTTATTCCTGTATTCCCGATATTTTCTATGATTATATCATCCCGGACTATAGGAACTTCAAGATCTATTTGATAAATTTTATTTAAAAGAGAATCTATTATTCCTTTTGGAATTGTACCTGTTGTCATCACAGGAAGCCTGCTAAGCCAGGATGAGTTTATATTTATTGTAGCCGTAACAACCCGTCGTGGAGAAAGAATTTCTTCCTTACCATAAACAATACCACGCTGACACTTATTTCCTGTAACTGTAATATCACTTTCATTATTCCACTCAGCTGTAATTCTGCAGCCCAGGGGGCATGAAATACAAATCATATCTTTCTTCATACTATACTAGCCTCCAAAGCATTATGCTTACAATCTGAAATACAATCCACAGCTCCCGGGGGAAGTGAAAAACTTATCATTTCTGAAGGCTGTATGTGTTTTAATTTTTTCCTTAAAATTTCTTTCCCGTTTACCTTTAAAATCAATTCGGCACGGTTCTTAACAATCATAGTTCGAAGATAGAATTTATTCTCACTGTCAGGAGAATAAAAATTTGGTACAAGATATTTTATATTCTGTCCAGGTAAGGCTCTAAATTGATCTGAAGGTATTTTTTTATCAAGATAATCTGCAGTATATTGACCGCACCGGGAAGATTCTTCTGTGACAAAATCCACTAAATCGTGAACATGCAGAACATTTCCACATGCAAAAATTCCATCTATTCCTGTCATTAACTGTCTATCTACAATAGGGCCGTTTGTTTCAGGATTAATAGATATACCAATTTTCTGAGCCAATTCATTATCAGGAATCAGTCCCACTGCCAGAAGAAGAGAGTCACATTTAATATTAAAACTCTTATCCTTATGTTCTGTACCATTTTCCAGGGGTATAACATCTATTGACTCAACACGGTCTTTCCCATGTATCTGCCCTACTACATGCGAAAGATAGAGAGGGATGTCAAAGTCATTCAGACACTGAACTATGTTTCTTGTAAGCCCGGCAGGATAGGGCTGGATCTCAACAACTGCTTTTACTTTTGCGCCAACCCATGTCATTCTTCTGGCCATTATAAGTCCAATATCTCCAGAACCCACAATAACACACTCTTTCCCAGGAATAAAGCCCTCCATATTTACTAGTCTCTGTGCCAGACCGGCTGTATATACTCCGGAAGGTCTTGTACCGGGAGTACCAATACTGCCCCTGTTCCTGTCCCTGCATCCATTTGCAAATACAATTGTTTTAACCAAAAATTTAATCATTCCCATTTTCCGGGACATTCCATAGGCAGCTTTAAGTTCTCCTGCTTCTTCAATATCCATAATTGTCATATCAATAAAAACTTCAATATCCGAATCATTTACCATCTCAATAAATTTCTCTGCATACCCAGGGCCGGAAAGTTCCTCTTTAAAATAATGAAGCCCAAAACCATTGTGAATACATTGATTAAGTATACCACCCATAGAATTTTCTCTCTCTACAACAGCAACTGTATAACCACGTTTAATAACTTCCAAAGCCGTGGCCATACCTGCTGAACCACCGCCTATAACAAGGGTATCAAATTTTAACTCTTTCATTCTATTCCCCCGTAACTGTTTACTTTCAAATCACCAATTCTATCATCAAGGATCCAGGATTTTTTTCCTCTTTTTGTTATATCGTCATAACTTAAACCGGTTTCCCTCTGTATAATTTTTATTATTCGATCCGTACAAAACCCTCCCTGGCAACGACCCATTTGAGCTCTGGTGTAAAACTTTATACCATCCAGAGTAGTATGCCCATGTCCAACAGCGGCTACAATTTCTGCCTCACTTACAGATTCACATCTGCAAACAATTTCGCCATAAGCAGGATTACTCTGTATTAGCATATCCGCCTCTTCGATAGAGATAGTTCTCATTCTTGGAAGTTTATCTATATTAGGGTCATAGGAGGATTTTTCTACTAATACCAGTCCATCCTTTTTTAGAAGATCCTTTACATACTCTGCGATTGCAGGAACTGCCGTTAATCCAGGGGACTGAATACCTGCTACATGAATAAAATGCTTTTGTTTGCTTGAAATATCTATGTAAAAATCGCCATTTTCCATGACTGGTCTTAATCCTGTAAAGCTTGTAATAATATCTCTTTGAGAAATAGACGGAACCATTCTTCGTGCAGAACTAAAGACCATGTCAAGATTTGCAGAAGTTGTAGAAACATCCTCTTTACTCTCCTGGGGGATAGCAGTAGGTCCCAGCATAGTTGTACCTTCAACAGTAGGAATAACAAGGATTCCCTTGGAAACATGATCAGGTACAGGGAAAAGTACATGCTCTGTTCTTGATTTGGAATTGCGATCCAATAAAAATTCTTCACCTTTTCGGGGTGTTATTTTAAACTTCTCTGCATTAAATATATTTGAGACTTCATCTGCAAAAAGACCCGATGCATTTACAATCCATTTGCTGTAAATTGTATCTCCGTTATCTGAACTGACTTTGTATTCTTCAGTTTCTTTTTCAGCAGAAACCACTTTAAATTCAGTAAAAAGATTTACACCATTTTTTAAGGCAGATTCTACCAATGAAAAAACAAAACGGTAGGGTTCAATTATTCCTCCAGCAGGGGCATACAAACCTCCGACAACATCACTATTAATTTTGGGTTCAAGATCCATCATACGATTCCTGTTGCACATCTCTATTCCCACAACTCTATTTGCAATACCGTTCAAGTAAAGTTGTTCAACTGTTTTCATTTCTTCTATGGAAAAAGCTGCAACTATAATTCCACATCTTCTAAAAGGGAAGTGAAGTTCCTGCTCCAGCTGATCAAACATCCTGTTTCCCTTTACTTCAAGTTTAGACTTTAAATATTCTGATCCATGATGGAATCCACCATGAATAATACCGGAATTAGCTTTGGAAACACCAAAAGATACATCACATTCTTTTTCTAAAAGAGCTACTTTCAAATTGTAAGAAGATAGTTTGCGGGCAATTGAAGAACCAACCACTCCTGCACCAATAATAGCAACATCAAATTTATTATTTTTCATTTTTCAATTTTCTAAAATTCGGGTAAAAAAGTCAATTGTTCTTTTGTGATTCTACTTGTTCTTTTTTGTACTATTGTAACAAAACAAAGCATATGAGATAATTTATCAAAAATTGCAGAGGAGTTGAAGGTGACAATTTTAGTAACAGGTGGTGCCGGATATATTGGGAGTCATACAATTATAGAACTGCAAAAGGCTGATTATGACGTAATTGTTGTTGACAATTTGAGTAACAG
>JALTGJ010000063.1 GCA_027077185.1 Spirochaetales bacterium
TAAAAATACCTACCCTTCCCTGTAAAGTAGTTTGTCCGTTTTTTTTCATATTTATATCTCCAATAATGCAGGGATTTTGAAACTTGCCCCTAACTCATCAATAAGTACTTCTAAAGGTGATCTACCTCCTAATATTCTCCTGGGGTAATTATTCATCCAGTTCTGTATTTTCCTGACCGCACCCTTTTTTTCTTTGCCAATATCACTGCCTTTGGGAATAAATCTTCTGATAATTCCATTATGGTTCTCATTTGTTCCTCTTTCATAAGATGCATAAGGGTGTGCAAAAAATAACCTGGTTCTGGGTTGATTAGTCAATATAGACTTTTCAAGGCCCTCTGCATTTGAAAATTCAACACCATTGTCTGGAGTAATAGACAGAAATAATTTCCTGAAGGCTATTGCCCCCATTTGGCGTTCTATTTTATCAATTTCTTTCTTTACAGAAGCAGCAGTTCTATCAGGGATTTTTCTTGCAATTTCTGCTTTTGTTTTACGTTCTGTGAGTGTCAGCAAGCATGACGGTGAACAATCTTTTCCACTGTAAATAGTGTCCATTTCCCAATGTCCTGCTACAGTTCTATCATTGGCCTCTTTAGGCCGTTTATCTATACTTCTGGACGCATTCATGGCATTAGAATGCCTCTTAGGCTTTCCTTTGGGTTTGAAACGCTTTCCTTTATACAGCAAATCCTTCACTGTTATGCCTGTTATATCCCCAGCTGCTATATAGTTATAGAGTGTTTTTTCACAAATTCTGGTAGTGCTGGGCCATTCGGTTCGCTCCAAATGCCGTAGTACTGCATAGGGGCTGTATTTGTCTTCTTTGATGAGCTTTGAGATCCTATCTACCAGTTTCCAATCCTTTCCAAGTTTAATTAACGGTCCTTTTGCACTATTTTTCGAATCGGCGTCATTCTGTGCATACTCTGCATTGTATACCCTGATTTTGAGAAGTTCACTGGTTGTATGCTCAACTTTTCCTCTCTTTATTTCTCTACGAATTGTTCTTTCGCTTTTGCTCAGTAATATTCCCAATACTGTCGGACTTGTTATTTTTTCATAACCATTTGTTCCATTGGAATAATACTGCAACAATAATCGCTCTCCCCAGGTAAAATGTGTATTCTTACACCCTGTTTTTATTATAAGCTTTGAACGTCCCATGGGTACCTCTTTATAGTTTTGTGGTGGTACACTAACTATATCAGAGCCCTGTGGGACTTCCATTATCTTTCCGTTTTTAGGCGGACAGTTTATTATACTGTGCGGGAATAAAAATACCTACTCCACTATAAATTGACTGGAAAGATAATAAAGAGGAATATCTTTTTTCGAAAACGCTGTTACTGCCCAATAATACTCATTTGGCAATAACTCTTCCTGTATCTGATACTCCGCCCCTAGTACATGTTTTAACCTTTTAAACTCAGTAAAGGTTTTTGTACCATTATCCAGTTCTTCTGTTTTTCTGGAAATTATCAATTCAAACCAAGCAATTCCCTCAGGGTTCTCCCATTGCAGTAAAGGAGACCTATTATGAATTATCTGCTCATCAACAGGATTTATTCCTGAAAAACTTTTCTTAACCTGAAGGCGTACTTCACTTAAACCCTTGTAATAGTAAAATGACGTATTACTAAACTCCCAGTCCTTAGTAGGGTTTTTATAATCTCCATAGTAAAGATAATAGTCCTTACCATCTGACAATTTGTCAAGAGGGATCAAGACAGAGCCAGAGGAATCAGATATATATTTGGTATCATATTTCGGCAACCCAATAAATGTAATATCCAATCCCTCAATAGGAATACTCCCCCATTGTAGATAAACTATCAAATAATTCTTCAAGGCTTTCAATTCATTTAATAACTTTCCCAGTGTTTCTGCATAAGAGGAGTTCAGTTCTATAGCTTTTTCAAGATGCAACTGAGCTTCATCAAACATTCTCAGATTAATATAACTCCTGCCCAGATATTTGTGATAAAAGGCAACTCCAGGATTAAGTTCAATCGCTCTTTCCAGATCCGGTGCAGCTTTCGCAGATTGATCTGTCAGGAAGTATAGAATCCCCAGGTTGCTTAGTAAATTATAGTCATTGGGATTAATTTCCAAACCCTTGGTATATGCTTCAATTGCTTCAGAGTTCCTCTTAAGATGCTCTAATGATAACCCCAAACCGTTATAACTGTCCGTATATTCGGGATTAAGGTCCAGAGCATTATTATAAAATTCAACTGCTTTCTCATATTCTTTTATATTATAATATAGGTGTCCAAGGTTATAATGGGGATAGAAATATTCAGGATCACACTCTATAGATCTATTATAACTGCTTATAGCCTCTTCTATATTATCTGTATTCTGCTGGGCATTCCCAAGGTTGTTCCATGGCCAGCTCCAATTCGGAGCTAAGCTCACGGCTTCTTTAAGTACTACTATAGCCTCTTTATATTTTCCTTGTGCATTATATATAAATCCCAAATAATTATATGGTGCTGCCCATTTCGGATCCAGCTTAATGGCTGTTTTAAAATCTTCAATAGCTTTATTATAATCTTTTTTTTGTTTATTCTGTTTTAAAAAGTAACCCCTGTTATTAAAAACCCAGGCATTTTGGGGGGACAGTTCCACAGCTTTATCATAGTATTCTGCAGCTACACCATACTTCTTCAAACTCCAAAACGAACCTGCCAGCGCATCATATACCCGGGCATTGATTAACCCCAAAGAAAGCGCCTTCTCAAAACTTTCTACAGCCTCAGTACTTCGGTCAATTTTTTCAAGGTCCTTTCCCAAATAGAAGTATCCCCATGCATAATCAGGATCGAGCTCTACTACTTTTGAAAAGTCAGCAGCACCTCTTTCATATGCTCTAATTCTATCAAGAAGGATTCCACGATAAAAATATGCCATTACATAAGTGGAATCCAGCTCAACAGCTTTTGAAAACTCATAATATGCATCAATATCCTGATAAAATTTGCAAAGACCCAAAAAGTACCAGGAGGGAGTATAATTGGGTTCCCTGTCCAAGGACTTACCAAACCACAGTTCACCATCCTCATACATCTTATCCAGATAATATGTATGACCAATATTAAAATATACATCAAAATGTTCATAACCCCGATCAATTGCTTCTAAATAATTCTGACGTGCTGCCTCATTATTTCCCTGTTTAAATTGAGTATATCCTCTAAAAAACCAGCTATTTGCGGAATCGTATTTTTCAACAGCTTTACTAAAAATCTCATAAGCTTCATCCAGTCTATCCTGATAAAGAACAACTCTCCCCAACCCTATTACTGCATCATGATTATCAGTATCCAGCTCTAATATTTTCCTAAATACAACTTCTGCCCCGGGAAAATCACCATTTTTTAAAAGATCCATCCCTTTATCAAGTTCAGAATCAAAAGCAGGAAGATCAGTTTCCTGAGATATTGCTGAAAATGAAAGTGCAAAAAGAGTAAAAAACAAAAGTATTACTTTATTCATAAATAGAGCCACCTCAATAATAGTCCAATACATTAAACCATCTTTATCCAATAACTATAACCTATACCATTTAATAAAAGTTTCTTATACATAAATTATTAAAATACGAATGAAAAATACTTTTGCTTGTGAAATCACTCTATATAAGTTATTCTAAAAATATAGAGGCTTTTGTGTTGTACATTGAATTGGCATTTTTTTGGCTGGTCGTTCGCAAGCTCACTGCTCGCCTATGCAACCTAAGGCTTTTTTCGCCAGTGAACGACCCATATATTAGAGAAGAGGTGATTAATGAATTCAATATCTGACACAGCGCAAAAAGCTTTATACAACAGGGGGACACTATGGCACCAAAAATAATATATATTACCGGATTCAGACAGCATGCCGGCAAAACTGTAGCAAGTATTGGCCTTATATCACTTCTTAGAAAATTTATGTCTCCCGAAAAAATTGGATATATAAAGCCCGTAGGACAGGAACTTGTTCAAATATCAGGCGGTGCAAAAGTTGATAAAGACGTAAAGGTAATTGAAAAATTCTGCGGTATACCCGATATGAAACTTGAAAATTTGTCTCCTGTACAGTTAGGATCAGGTTTTACAAAGGCATATCTTAAAAATAATGACAAAGCCAGTATTTCAAAGGGTTTTTCAAAAGATATAGTAAATTCGTTTGAATCGATGGCAAATAAAGATATTATTATTGCAGAAGGAACAGGGCATCCTGGAGTTGGCGGTATTGTAGGGTTATCTAATGCTCATGTTGGAAATCTAATAGGAGCAGATATACTATACATCTCCGGTGGAGGAATAGGAAAGGCTCTCGACATGCTTGAAGTAGATCTTTCTTATTTTTTATACATGAAAAGTAATGTCAGAGGAATACTTTTCAACAGACTTATTCCCGATAAAATTAATACAGTAAAAGAATATATTACTGAAAAGCTTCTGCAGGAAATGTATCCGGGATTTAAGCACCCAATCTCTATTTACGGATACCTTCCTACTATAGATGACCTTCCAAATCCATCTATGGCAGTGGTAAAAAAGCATCTTAAGAAGGCAAATACAATTGGAGATCCTGATACAGAGCCATGGCACAGAACATGTAGATCCATTAAAATAATCAGTCTGCAGGAAGAATATCTTGATCTGGAAAAATTTCTTCATAGCGGTGATATTGTTGTAATCGCAGCTGGTTCAAAGGGAAGAATACAAAAAATCATTGAATACAGCGATAAACTGTCAGAACCTATTGGAGGATTGATTATTTCCTGTGCAGACGAAAAACGAGAATTAAAACCGGAAAACATTAAGAGGATAAATAAATCCCAAATACCCACACTCTTGCTCTCAGACAACACTCAGACTGTAGAAAGAAAATTATTCTATACCTTTGAAAACTCAAAAATCCAACTCTATGATAACAAGAAAATTAGGGAAATTGAGGAAATGTTTAATGAACACTTTCAAATGGAT
>JALTGJ010000064.1 GCA_027077185.1 Spirochaetales bacterium
TTATAAGTCTGTCCCTAATGGTATAGGATAAGGCCATAAAGCGGTCATGATCTGTTGTTGTGTACTCATCCACACCAAGGGTATATTTAAGATGTTCCAGAAATCCCTGTTTTATTGCTTCCGAACTTTTGCCGCTTCTGTTGTTCTCTGTTGTTTTATTCAAAAAAAACTCCTTTATATATTCCATTACCGGAACTTCCTGCGTAAATTGTTGATGGATCCGACGGATCAATAGCTAAAGAATTAAAATACAGAACTTCCAGGCCTTTATTAATAGGTTTCCAGCTTTCGCCTGCATTTGTACTTCTGTATATTCCTCTACCGCTGGATAGATCGTGAAATGGTTCGTCGCTTGTGGCTGCGTAAAGAATATTGCTGTCAGCAGAACTAATCCTTATTGATGTGATTTTCAGGTTCTCTTCATCTCCGAATCCTTTATTTATTCTTTCCCATGTTCTTCCGGCATTACTACTTTTGTAGACACCTCCATAAAAATATTCTTGTAGAGTATGGTCATAGTCACTGAATACAGCAGTGTAAACTATTTGAGAATTCCCCCTGGGAATTGCAATGTCCCATACACTTATTTGAGGTTTATCTACATCAATTCTGTTCCATGAAATACCGGCATTTGTTGATTTAAACAATCCGCCCTGGATCGTTTCCGAATATTTTCCTTTTTCAGTTATTTTTGCCTTGATGCCTGCATACAGGGTACTTGAATTATTGGGGTCTATGTAAATTTTCATTACCTGAAGGTTGTTGTCAACACCTAGTCCTTTGTTTACAGCAATCCAGTGTTTCCCTCCGTCAACTGTTTTGTAAATACCGTTATTATAGCTGGCGGCATACAGTATTCTTGATTTAACAGGGCTGTTCTTATCCAGCGCCATGGACCATATCTGAGCATCAGGAATACCATTGTTAAGAGCTGTCCAGGACTCTCCGTAATCAGAACTTTTATATATTTCTCCTGAGTTTTCTTCCCACCATCCGCATGATGCGTATATTATGTTTGGACTGTCAGGGTCTATTATAATATCAAAAGTATTGTCTTTGTATTTCATCCCTTTTTCTGTTTTTTTAAAAGAGTTTCCTCCATCAACGCTTTTTAAGAATCCAATATCCCAATACCCTCCGTAGACATTATTGGAATTTGAAGGATCGACAGCAATAGCATCAGCACAGGTTGTTTCAAATCCTTTTCCCTCCCAATATCCATCTCCTTCGGGTTTGGTATAAAGCTGCTTCCATGATACTCCGCCGTTTTTTGTTTCAAAGAGATGCATGGATGTTCCAAAAAGTACACGGTTGGAATCAACAGGATCGATACCCATTGCCATTGGTGAAATTCCCTGGTCAGGAATCCATCCTAAATCCATGTTATTATTATCTGCAGTATCAGCTCTGCTTATCCATTTCCATGAGGCTCCGCCATTAGTAGTTTTGTAAACACCGGGATCAGGTGTCCAGGGCATATTTCCTGTATAAAGAACTTCAGGGTTATGTTTGTCTATAACAAGTGTTGTGTAGTTGCAGGTAAAGCCACTTTCTTTTCCAATAGTTTTAGGCAGGCCGTTGTTTACAGCTTTCCATGAAGTTCCTCCATTGGTGCTTTTGTAGACACCTCCTTTCCAGTGCCAACTTCCCGGTTTAGTCCATAAAGTAACATAAACAGTATCTGTATTTACCGGATCAACAACAATATTCATTGCTTTCAATTTTGGTAATCCGGATTTTTTCTGTTTCCATGTTTTTCCTGCATCGGTACTTTTATAAACCCCTTTGTCGGTAGCAGCGTAGATATTGTCAGAGTTTTCGGGGTCAATATCCAGGGAGTAGATCATTGCATCTTTGTTAATGCCTGTTTTTCGAATTAAAGTCCATGTTTCTCCTTTATCCAGACTCTTATAGACGGATCCTTTTATTTCTACAGAGTCCCAATGATAACTGGTAAAGTCATATCCTTTTTTATGAATACCTACACCAGCGTAAAGGATATTATGGTTTACAGGATCTACAACTATATCGTTAATTGGTGCACTAAAAGAAAACTCTTTTATTTCAGGGAACCCGGTACGTTTAGCCGTCCAGGAGTCTCCTCCATTAGTTGATTTGTAGATACCGCCTCTGGTGGCTAAATATATAGTATTTGTATTATCCGGATCATAGGCTATATCCTGTACAAAGTAGATTGAGAGCCCTTTGTTTTTTATTTCCCAGCTTTGGCCGTTATCAATACTTTTATATACTCCTCCTACATCACAGCCTACATAAAGTGTATGCAGGGGGTCTTCTACAACTGTAATTGCAGATATCCAACCTCCTCCACCCGGACCTATGGGGTTCCATTCCCCTTCAGAGTATACGTTGTAATTAAACATATTAAAAATTGTAAAAAAAACTATCAGCTTTATAGATTTCATTATGTCTCCTGCTTATAGGCTTCCATTATATTAAAAAATTGCAGTTGGAATCAATCGTATGAAATAGCGAGTCGTTTGATTTGAGTATTCATTGAAGCAGCAGGTCAATTTTCTTACTACTGGTATTCAAAGGTGGTTAGGAATTTATGACAGATAAATATAAGAATAAATACAGAATATCTTCTATTAGATTACAAAATTGGAACTATGGTTGGGAGGGGGCATATTTTATTACAATATGTACACAAAACAGGAAGTACTTTTTTGGAAATATAGTTAATAAATATATGGAATTATCACCAGTAGGAGTCCTGGCAAATCTGTTTTGGTATGAAATTAAAAATCATACAAAAAAAGTTGAATTAGGAGCCTTTTCAGTTATGCCGGACCATATTCATGGTGTAATAAAACTTACCGGTACTACTGTATCTTCTGTAAAGACAAGGCATGCCTTGTCTCCACAACAACACCCCTTGTCTCCAGGGCAACAACAAACAATTGGCCAGCAGAGGTTTCAAAATCAGGGTAAAAATACAATATCATCTATAATTGGATCATATAAATCAGCTGTTACCAGACAGGCACATTGTCTGGGAATTGAATTTGCCTGGCAGTCAGGGTTTTATGATCATATTATTCGTGATAAAAAATCATATGATCGAATAAAAAAATATATTGTTAGAAATCCTATGAAATGGGGAAAATAACATATGTTATTCATGATAGAGACAAGGCATGCTGTGGGGACAAGGCATGCCTTGTCTACTACTACCTCAATTGGAATTTGTTGTTTCAGGATCTGTTCCATGGAAGGGGTGGTGGAAAAACCGCCCGCACAGCCCGGCGGTAGCCGGAAAAAGCTGTGCGGATTAGCGGGTTTGGAGCCAGGGGAATCCTTTCCCCTCCTATAATTAGAATTATCTGGGATGTAAAGCCCTTGCATGTTGACAAAACCCCCTAACTTTGCTATTTTTGGCGGACTTTAATAATGCCCTTGTAGCTCAGTCGGTAGAGCACCTCCATGGTAAGGAGGGGGTAATCGGTTCAAATCCGATCGAGGGCTTTAAAATTACTGATATTTTAAACATTTGTTTTTAGTGCTGTTTGTGTTGACATGGAGAGTGTCTTTGTACTAATCTGTGAATCATTTGATTTTTATACTGTAGTTTATATATTGCCTCTGGTTAGATGTCAGGGGTTATAGGGGAATAGACGGTTATGGCAAGTAAAAAGAAAGGGGCAATAGAAAAAATTGCTTTAAAATGCACAGAGTGCAATCGTAGAAATTATACAACTGAAAAAAACAGAAGAAATATGCAGGGAAAGCTGGAGCTTATGAAGTATTGTAAGTGGGATAAAAAGCATACTTTGCATAAGGAAAGTAAAATTAAGTAAGAAGTTCTCAGGCCAGTAGCTCCAACGGCTAGAGCGCCGGTCTCCAAAACCGGATGTTGTAGGTTCGAATCCTACCTGGCCTGTTATTATTTTGTGATAACTTAAGGATATTTATATTATGAAAAAGATTGTACAGTTCTTTAAAGAGAGTGTAGCTGAACTTAAGAGGGTCGTTTGGCCCAGCAGAGAGAGTGTAGCTTCTTCAACTAAAGTTGTTATTGTCTCTATTGCAATTTTTGCAGTAGTTCTCGGTTTTGTGGATTTTCTTCTGCTTAAAGGTATGGATCTTCTTTTTTAGTTATCCGGTTCCTTGCGTTGAAGTTTTGTAGAGTGTGGAGGAAAAATGGCTAAAGGTTGGTATGTGCTTCATGTCTATTCCGGATATGAGAATAAAATAGAAAAATTTATAAGAATACTGATGGAAAGGTCACCTTATACCGAATCTGTCTTTGATCTTAAGGTTCCATCTGAAGAAGTTGCAGAAGTTAAAGATGGGAAAAAGAAGATTACCACCAAGAAATTCCTTCCGGGGTATATTCTTATTGAAATGGATCTTCCTGACCGTGGATGGAAAGAAATTTGCTCGGGCATTCGTGCAATTCAGGGTGTTACAGGTTTTGTTGGATATATGGGTGGAGCTAAGCCCCAGCCTATTTCAGCAGCGGAAGCACGGGCTATTCTTCAGAAAACGGGTGAGCTTAAATCTGATAAGACGGTCAAAGTTGCTCAGGTCTTTTCTTCCGGAGACAGTGTCAGGATTATTGATGGTCCTTTTGATACTTTTACCGGAACAATTGAAGAGGTTAATTCGGAAAAAGAAAAGCTGCGTGTTATGGTTGGTATTTTTGGCAGAGCAACAGCTGTTGAGGTTGATTTTCTGCAGGTTGAGAGTATTTAGTTTATTTACTGTCCTTTAAGACAGTTTTTTATAAACCCTTCGTTGAGGGGTTGCTGGGAGTCTGCCTTTAAGGTGGACGTGATTACCACAAACGGGTAGATACAAGGCATGCCTTGCATCTACCGGTATATTGGAGAAAATAATGGCAAAGAAAAAGGTAACTGCGCTGATTAAGCTGCAGGTTCCTGCTCAGAAAGCGACACCGGCACCACCGGTTGGTCCTGCTCTTGGTCCTCATGGAGTAAGTGCTCCACAATTTGT
>JALTGJ010000065.1 GCA_027077185.1 Spirochaetales bacterium
TTAAATACACTTTTTACCCGGGTTTTTTCGTGTACTTTTTTTAAATATCCCGCAACGCAGGACTGTAAAAAAAAAGTCTACCCCCCCCCGCAATTTGTCAAGTTTTTTTTCAACTATTCCCTATTTTTTTGTCGTTATTTTGTAAATAAACTTTACCATAATTCAAAAATATTTAGTACCTCTAAAAGGGAGGATCTTTTCAATTTTTTAAATCTGACCTGGACTCCATGATGCTGTAAGTTCTTCCAGTCTCTTCCCATAATTTTCTATGAAAGGTTGATCCATGTTTTTGTATTGACCTGAAAAAAAGGTTTTAAATGTTTGTTTCGGATTATGAATAAGCTTTTTTCGCTATATCTCATTTTGAATTTCAATAATAGCTCTTCTCAAACATAGTGCAGTAGAACTGGAGAGGGCATAGTCTGGAGTTCTTTCAACAATGGGTAAAGGATGTTTATATTCGTACGCCTTATGAAATATAATATGGGAGCTGTTTATGTAGTCAGTTAGTAAGAATCTGGTTTTCATATTCTTCAGGACTTTTATTTTGCTGATAATCGCTATTATAGTTGGCGTTTTGCATGTAATATGCTATTATAAATGTCGTACAGAGGTATGCTGCCTCCTCATTATCTATCATCAAATCCGGATGAAGACTTAGATGCCTATACAAATCTCTATCTGACAGAAGAAATTTCTGCAGAAGGCCTGACAAGAAACCTCCCCAGGTTTGCCAGATTTATGCAGACAATGGCAACGGTGAATGCTCAGATAATCAACTATACCAATATTGGAAATGATATACAAATTCCTCGTCAAACAGTGAAACTCTGGTTTCAGGTTCTAATGGATACATTACTGGGATTTGAACTGGAACCCTATACAGCAACAGTAAAGCGAAAGGCTATAGAAACTTCCAAATTCTATTTTTTTGATATGGGAGTTGTCCGGTTCCTGAGAAGACTACCGGTAATTACACCGGGATCAGCTGATTATGGAGAGTTTTTTGAACATTTTATATGCCTGGAGCTTAAAACCTGGATAGATTATAGAAAACCCCGAACACTTTTCAATTATTGGAGATCAAGATCCGGTTTTGAGGTTGATTTTCTGCTTAATAGAGAAATTGCAATTGAAGTGAAAGCAGCCACTGTTATTACGAATAAACATCTAAAAGGACTTAAAGCTCTTCGGGAGGAGGGATTTATAAAACGATCAATTCTTGTATGCAGGGAATCCCGTCCCAGGTTAGTAGATGGTATAGAAATTCTTCCCTGGGAGTATTTTCTTGATCAATTATGGGATAACCATGTTCTTTAGATACCTTTATCAGAGGGAAAATAAAATTATTAATCCTAAATTAGTTCCTGTAGAATCACTCCAATATTTTCATTGGCAAATGGAGGTACATCCTCACTAATAACATAGCAATACCGTATAACCATTCCAATAGAAATAATATGGAAAGACTTTTTTAAGCCGCCGGAAATTACATCGTCTATTAAATACTTAAAATAAAATGCCCCCAGCATTCCCAGTAAGGCAAAAATTATCGAAGCGA
>JALTGJ010000066.1 GCA_027077185.1 Spirochaetales bacterium
CCAGCTGGCGAAGACTTTCTACCCTGGCAACCTCATAATATGCTGCGTAATTTCCATAATAGACATATCCCATTTGATCGGTTTCTGCATATCGAACTCTAATTTGTGTTTTGGATTTGTACATATGTTTTGGTCCCCTTTTTTAACTCAAGATTCAGGATTTAAGATTCAGGGCAGCCACGAGGAAACCTGACGGTTTCCATGGGACTACCCCTACAACAACAATTAACGTATTCTTCTTGCATTCCTTTATGCGCTGGGTAATAATATATAAGAGGAGACTTAAATGGAATACCGAATTTTAATTATTAATCCAGGTTCAACTTCAACAAAATATGCAGTCTATGATGGTAAAAATGAAAAAGTGATTAATACAATAAGACATAAGCATCAAGATCTTGATAAATTCCCGACAATTGGAGATCAGTTTGATCTAAGATCAAACCTTATAGAAAAAGGGCTTGTAGAATCCGGTATATCTATAACCTCACTGGATTGTGTTATAGGAAGGGGTGGATTACTAAAATCCATTTCAGGCGGGGTATGGAAAGTTAACAAATCAATGATTAAAGACCTAAAAGAAGCCAAAAGAGGAGAACATGCCTCCAATCTTGGGGGAATAATTGCTTACAGTATTGCGGAAAAAGCCGGAATACCCAGTTTTATTGCAGACCCTGTTGTTGTTGATGAAATGAATGAGCTTGCAAGGATTTCAGGACACCCGGAACTGAAAAGGTTATCAATTTTTCATGCTCTGAACCAAAAAGCAACTGCAAGAAGAGCTGCTGAGGAGTTAAACAAATCTTACTCAGAATGTAATTTTATCGTGGCCCACATGGGAGGAGGAGTTTCTGTTGGAGCACATCAAAAGGGAAGGGTTGTAGATGTAAATAATGCTCTTAATGGAGATGGCCCCTTTTCCCCTGAAAGGAGTGGTTCACTGCCTGCCGGCCAGCTTGTAGAATTATGTTTTTCAACAAAGTACACTGAAAAGGAAATTCTTAAAAAGTTAAAGGGAAATGGGGGATTGACTGCCTACCTGGGTACAGCTGATGGTCAGGAAGTTGAAAAAATGGTTATTGGTGGAGATAAACAAGCAGAGTTGATTTATAATGCCATGGCTTATCAAATTGCAAAAGAAATAGGATCCCTTGGAGCTGTTCTTTCAGGGAAGGTAGATGGTATCATTCTTACAGGAGGCCTGGCCTACTCTAATATGCTTATAGAAAAAATAACGGGATATATCAAATCTATAGGTAGATTATTTGTTTACCCTGGAGAAAATGAAATAGAAGCCCTTAGAGATGCAGCAATAAGAGTTCTTGATAAAAAGGAAATCCCCGGAGAATACAAAAATTGAAATTAACAATACTTACCACAGGTGGAACGATAGATAAAACTTATAATGAGTATGAAGGAAGTCTTCTAAACAATAAAACTATAATTGAAGAAATTTTAGGTTCACTACGCTTACCTGATCTTTTTATAAAATATGTCAGGGTTTTAAATAAAGATTCTCTTGATATGACAGAAAAGGACAGGAGTCTAATTCTTAATGCTGTGGAAACAGCAATACCATCATCTGATGGTATTATTATAATACATGGAACAGATACCCTTTCTCTGACAGGTGAATTATTAAACAATAATCTTCCCAATTTACACATACCTATAATACTTACTGGCGCAATGAGACCATATGAGTTTAAGGATTCAGATGCCCAGCAAAATGTCACAGAAGCTCTCTTTGCATCAAGAATAGCTCCTCCAGGCATCTGGCTTACCATGCACAACAGACTTCTATCTTTTCCAGGAGTGGTAAAAGACAGAAAAAATCTTACATTCATAAAAAATAAATAAACGGTATTACTTGATATCTGCCTGCTATTTCCTTATTCTAAATATATGAGAGAAATTTATGCTTGTCGAAGCTGAAATTTGGACAATTGCCAGAACAGATCAGGGAAATGCTGTACTTATACGGCCACTTGGGTCAGAAAGTGCTGTTCCTATTTTTATGGGGCAGCTGGAAACCCAATCCATTTTAATTGGAATGGGTAATGTCCCAATGCCCCGGGCTCTGACTCATGATTTATTTATAAATCTCTTTAAAAAGCTCAATGTAACAATTCTCCAGATCGAAATCCATACACTAAAGAATGGAACATTTTTTTCCAGATTAATCCTAAAAAATAAAGAGGAAACACTGGAAATTGACTGTAGACCATCTGATGCTCTTGGTCTTGCTGTAAGAATAAAATGCCCTTTATTTATTGATGAAGATATTGTAGACGAAGCGGGAATTCCTATAAACTCCATTACTGAAAAAACTGTAGAAACAACTAAAGAGCTGACAAAAACAGAACTTGCATTACTTAAACTTGAACTTGATAAGGCAGTAGAAATTGAAGATTACGAAGAAGCTGCAAAAATCAGGGATAGAATTAAGATCCTTGAGAACAGATCATAAAGTTTCATAAAAAAATGAATAGTAGGGTCAGGAGAAAGTATGAGAATCAATATTAAAAATAAAGCTGGAATAATTGTTAATAAAAATTTTGAAATAAGCTATCAGGATGCTGTAGAGATATCTTCGAAAATCCATCTTAACCTCGCGAATACAGAAGAAATAACTCCTGGTGGAATATATGCAATAAATATAATCGGCCAGATATTTAACTATTTGTTCACAAATTATCTTCTTAAAGAAAATCCTGATATTATAGCAAAAACCAGAGAATATATTAACCAGACTATAGGAATACATAATTACGAAAAAGTTTTAGATACTTTTACAAAAATATTTCCTCCAAAAAACAATACAATTGAAGAACTTATTATTTTACGGCTTACAAATGAAAACCCAGCATGTTCAGCTTATTCAATTATTTTTGATGAAACAGAGCTTAAGAATAAAACAGCATATATAGAAATGCTTAAAAATTCATATAGTTTTTTACAAAATATAAAAGGTCCCGGAAAAGAAAGTCAGAACTTTATAGATTTTCTAAAAGAGCCAATGTTAGCCCACCCCAATAGTTTAATTGATCAGCTTAACTATATTTCCGAAAACTGGAACTCATTATTAGGAGACAAATTCCAATTGCTTCTTAGAGGGATGGATTTTTTAAAAGAAGAGCAAAAAGCTCATTTTCCGCCCGGACCGGGTCCATCTGAAGTTTATACCTATAATTATTCAGACGGCAGCCCTGAGGGTTTTAGTAAAGACTCCAATTGGATGCCAAACGTAGTAATGATAGCAAAAAGTACCCTTGTATGGCTTGATCAACTATCCAAACAGTATAATACATCAATTACACGATTAGATCAGATTCCGGACAGCGAATTGGATATCTTATCGGATAGAGGATTTTCGGCACTTTGGCTTATAGGATTATGGGAAAGAAGCAGCGCTTCCAAACAAATTAAACGAACATGCGGGAATCCAGAAGCAGAATCTTCTGCATACTCACTAAAAAGGTATGAAATTGCCGATGAACTGGGGGGATGGCAGGCTCTTTCCAACTTAAAACAGCGCTGTGCAGAAAGAGGCATCCGCCTGGCAAGTGACATGGTACCTAACCATACAGGAATTGACTCAGACTGGGTAAACGAACATCCAGACTGGTTTCTGCAGCTTCCATATTCACCCTATCCCAATTACAGCTTTAATGGCCAAAACCTGTCACCAAATCCGGATATCGGTATATATATAGAAGATCACTACTACAATCAGACTGATGCTGCTGTAACCTTTAAAAGAGTTGATTTTAAAACCGGCGAAGAAAGACATATCTATCATGGGAATGATGGGACATCAATGCCCTGGAATGATACGGCTCAGCTTAATTATCTTAACCCTGAAACCAGAGAAGCAGTAATACAAACTATCCTTCATGTTGCAAGAAATTTTCCGGTAATACGCTTTGATGCAGCTATGACCCTGGCTAAAAAACACATACAACGACTATGGTTTCCTGAACCAGGAGCTGGTGGAGATATCCCCACAAGATCAGAAAGAGGATTAAGCAGAGCAGATTTTAATAAAGCTATACCTATAGAATTCTGGAGAGAAGTAGTAGACAGAATAAAAGAGGAAGCTCCGGAAACACTGCTCCTTGCAGAAGCATTCTGGATGATGGAAGGATACTTTGTAAAGAACCTTGGAATGCATAGAGTATACAACAGTGCCTTTATGAATATGCTTAAAATGGAAGAAAACTATAAGTACAGAGAAACAATAAAAAACACCCTTAATTTTGATCCTGAAATTCTAAAAAGGTTTGTAAATTTCATGAATAATCCGGATGAAGATACTGCCGCAGAGCAGTTTGGGATGGGTGATAAATACTTTGGGATATGTACCATGCTGTCCACAATGCCAGGACTTCCTATGTTTGGACATGGACAGATTGAGGGCTACAAAGAAAAATACGGAATGGAATACAGGAAAGCATACCATAATGAAGTTCCGGATATAAATTTTATAGAACGGCATAATAGAGAAATTTTCCCCTTACTAAAAAAAAGATATTTATTTTCCGAATCTAAAAATTTCAACCTCTACGATCTTTATGATAAAAACAGCCATATAAATGAAAATGTGTTTGCATGGTCAAACAGCACTGATAATGAATTTGCTGTTATTTTTTTTAACAATAACTTCCAGCCAGCAGAGGGCTGGATAAATAATACTGCACCAAAGAGTGACCAAAAAGATATAAATTTAGGATCAGCTCTTCATATCAATAATAAATCTGAATATTACTGTATATTTACAGAAAAAAGATCCCGCTTAACTTATATAAGACAATCTAATAAGATTTACGATAATGGTTTATTTCTACATCTTAACGGCTATGAATGTCAGGTCTTTATGGACTTTAGAGAGGTTAATGACAAAACAGGAGACTGGAAAAAACTGTCCGAAAAGCTTAATGGAAAAGGAGTCATAAATATAGAGAGAGCATTAAG
>JALTGJ010000067.1 GCA_027077185.1 Spirochaetales bacterium
ATGCGGGCTGTCAGGCTTGTAGAAAAATTTGATGGAACAAATACTCCTCAGCTGGTGTTCTCTCCTTTACTGGATTTATTGGGAAGCCCGGAAGTGGATGTTTATAAAAATAGAATTATTGTAAAGGAGGCTGTTTTACCAGGGAAAGATGCAGCTGATATAAATATTCCATTAACCGTAGATGGCAGGATGCTGATAAACTGGCCTAAAAAAAACTATGTGGATAGTTTCAGGCATCTAAGTTACTACGAACTGGTTCTAAATAAAGAGCTGGAATCAAGACTTATAGAAAACCTTAAAAATATGTCTGATGCCGGATATTTATCCTATTACCAGGGAGAGGATGATCTTCTTTCTGTTTATAATTATGCTGATGGTATAAAGAATGACATTCTTGCAGGTGGAGATATAGCTGCAGTTCAGGACTATATAGATGTTCGGGATTATTTTTTTACCGAGATGGGGAAATTTATTAATAGCGGAGCAGAGAATTCCCTCTTAGCTGATATAAATGCAGTAATTTTATCTGATGAAGTACAGAAAGATGTAAAGCAGAATTACATAGAAATAAAAGCCGAAGTTCCTAAAGTATTCGGTGCTTTAAAAGAAGTTTATACAAGTTTAACAGATTCCCGGGAGCGTCTTGGGAATGCTCTTTCCGGATCATTTGGTATTATTGGTCAGACAGGGACTTCCACAACTGATATTGGGGTTAACCCTTTCGAAGAAGAGTATATGAATGTTGGAATTCATGCGTCAACTCTAAATACCATTCTTTCAGGAAATTTTCTGGATGATCTTCCCTGGTGGTATTCTTCGGTAATTGCACTTCTGTTGTCTTTGCTGGTAATGGTAATTGTCCGACGGTTAGAGCCTCTCTATGCAGTAGGTGCAGGATTCTTGTTTACCGTTCTTGTTCTTGCTGCAGGAAGCGGATTTTTTCTGTTAACAGGTATTTATTTAAATCTTCTTGCCCCGGTTTTATCTGTATTTTTCACAGGGATACTTATTTTTATTGTCAATTTCTTTATGCTTCAAAAAGAGAAAAGTTTTATCAAAAATGCATTTTCCCATTATCTTTCAGCAGATGTTATTGACGAATTAATTCTGGATCCCGACAAGCTGAATCTTGGAGGAGAGAAGAAGAGATTAACTGCAATGTTTACAGATATTCAGGGCTTCTCTACAATATCTGAAAAACTTGATCCCTCGGATCTTGTAAAACTTCTTAATGCTTATCTAACAGAGATGAGTAATACTATTCTTGATCTTAGGGGAACTATTGATAAGTATGAGGGAGATGCGATAATTGCCTTTTTTGGTGCCCCTGTTGAATATAATGAACATCCGGCAAACGCATGTTTGTCTGCTGTTAGGATGAGAAATGCGGAAAAAAGAATTAATGAGTACTTCCTTAAAGAAAAAATGAGCCCTGTTCCTCTATTTACAAGAATTGGAATTAATACCGGAGATATGGTTGTCGGGAATATGGGTACTCCCAAAAAAATGGATTATACCATTATGGGAAATGCTGTAAACCTTGCAGCCCGTCTGGAAGG
>JALTGJ010000068.1 GCA_027077185.1 Spirochaetales bacterium
GGGTAGAACAGGGGAAAAACCATAGCCCTTTTCCAGTTCAAGAGGGCCAATTTCATCCAGAAATATATCTGAAGGACCTTTAGACAATACCTTCTTAAGAATTTTATTGGCTTTGCCAAAACCTCTTTCACTGAAAGAAAAAGGTCCATAGGAGGGGCCATCCAAATACTCATCACTTCTACCCAGTTCCCATTGTTCACCATTTGCTACATTTAAGGCTTTAAACCCTATTTTATCTCCATCTGAATTATAAATCGCAGGAGTCAAAATACCAGAAGGACTCATCCCATTCATTTTTAATTCTTCTATAAGTTTCCTGAGAAAGGTAGTTTTTCCCACACCCCTTCTGCCTGTTATTATCTTTATCATTTTGTTATATTACTATCAACTCAGTCTATTGGCAATTGGAGGGTAAGAATGTATTTACTGGTAATTTATGTTCCGAAAGATAGCCTGGAAAAGGTTAAGTCAGCAGTTTTTTCTGCAGGTGGAGGGGAAATGGGCAATTACAGCCAATGTGCATGGCAGGTATTGGGGCAGGGTCAGTTTAAACCCGGCACAGGAGCTTCCCCTTTCCTGGGAGAAATAAATAAACTGGAAAAAGTAAAAGAATATCGTCTGGAACTGGTCTGCAGGGATAGGGATATTAAAAATACTGTTAAGGCAATGATTAAAGCCCACCCCTATGAGACTCCTGCTTATCATGTTGTAAAGGTTTTAACTCTGGATAATTTGGATTAAGGCTTTTGAGTTGTCTCCAAAATTAGACTGTCCCTGGATGGTAGGTCATGCAAAAAGATAATTGTATGAATACCCGCTTCCTGAATATCCTAAACTACTCCCATCCTGGATAAAAGCAGTGTAATCCCTGCAGTACTGGCAGTTTCCGTACGAAGGATCCTGCTTCCAAGACTGGCAAAGATAAAATTATTTCTTCTAAACAGTGTTCTTTCTCTTTCCGACCATCCTCGTTCTGAGCCTATTGCCAAAAGACATTTGCTGCCTAAAGAAGTATATTCTGAAAGCTTAATTACAGGTTCAATATTATCCAGTACGATTTTTTCTATTTCGGATAATTTCTGATTCCCATTACTACCTTTATGCTGATTGCTATTTTCTCTGATATAAGTCTGAAGGTCACTGTAAAATTCAACCTTTGGCACACCAGTAAAGGCCGCCTGCTCTGCACCGGACAGAAGATATTTTTTATAATCATTTTTCCACAGATTACTGTCCCTGTAGGATTTTTCTCCTGTGTCTGTCCCGACAAACACTATACACTCCACTCCCAGGCTTGCAGCCTCTCTTAATATTCTCTTTGAGCTGATGGGCCGGGTGTAGCCAATTAGCAGTGTAAGTGGGTAAAGAGCCGAAAGATCTGCAGCTTGTTCCCATAAGAAATGTATCCAGTTCTGGTCAATTGATGTAATAGTTCCTTTTCCCGAAGGTCCGTTCACAAGTCCACAGTTAAACTTATCATCAATTTTTAGTTTTAATACTTTTAGGATATGTTTAGCTTTTTCATCTTTGATACTGATTTTTTTTGGTATAGTTTTATCTTCAAATAGAATTATGTTCAAATTATCCTCTTTATCTGCTATATTAAGCCAATACTTCAAATTTTACCATATATTTTATCTTATACCATGTTTTTCTCTTGTTATTCGTCTATCATTCGTCTATTATTCGTCTATGGAATTTCAGCCTAAATATCACATTAGTAATAAATTACTTTCTAATATAAAAAAAGTTGCAGTTTTAATAAACAACCTTAATTCAAAACATTTTTCAGCTATTGTTCTTGCAAAATTAGAAAAAGCATCAGGAGAAATCTCAACATATGCATCAACCAGTATTGAAGGAAACCCTCTTCCATTAACTGAAGTAAGGAAAATATTAAAAAATACACCTGTATCTCTAAGGGATAGTGAAAAAGAGATAATTAATTACAATGAAGCAATGCAAAAAGCAAACAGATATATAGATTTAAAAACTGCTCCGGATTTAAATTTTATCCTGGATATTCATAAGACAGTAGAAAGGGGACTGCTTGAAAAGTATCGACTTGGTAAATTGAGAACAGAACCTGTTTTCGTAAATGACCGCAGAACTAAAAACCCTGTATATTTACCCCCCGATTATCCGGATGTCCCATATTTAATGACATCTCTGGTTAATTATATTGGTGATAATTTTCTTAATGTTGATCCATTAATTTTGGCTGGTATATTTCATAAACAATTTGTAATTATACACCCTTTTATTGACGGTAATGGCAGAACAGCAAGACTTATTACAAAAAGTATACTTGCTTTATTGGGTCTTAATACCTTTCGATTATTTAGTTTTGAGAATTACTATAATAATAACATTACAAAATATTTTAATAAAGTAGGAATATTTGGTAATTATTATGATATAAAAGAAAACATCGACTTCACTGATTGGTTGGAATATTTTACAGATGGAATTATTGATGAGTTGCTCCGAATTTTCGGAGAATCAAAAAAATTAGCAATAACTCCTGCAAATGATTTAAAAGAGTATCACAAAATTATACTTAACTATATTAAGAAGAAGGGATATATAACTGATAAAATTTATTCTGAGTTAACTACCAGAGCAAAACCAACAAGAAACCTTGATTTTAACAAACTAATATTATTAGATTTAATTACAAAAAATGGAAAAGGCAAAGCAACATATTACATTTTGAATGAATAAATATTATTTTTCAAATAGAATTATGTTCAAATTATACTCTCACTCTGTTATATTGTAATAATGCTGTTATTTATTTTATACTATCCATCATACAAAGAATACCTGAATGCTTAAAGAGTTTAAAACTCTCATTCCAATGATAAGGAAATATAAGTTTTTTTATATTGCCGGATTACTGTGCCTGATACTTGTAGACGCAGGAGAACTATACATTCCCCGCTTAATGAAGCATATTATTGATTATATAAGTACCGAAGGCTTTTCAATGGATTTCCTCAAAAGCTCTGTAGGCCTTATTTTAATAATATCCTTAGTTGTTGCTTTTGCCCGATTCGGCTGGCGTTTTTTTATCCATGGTTCATCCCGCAGAATAGAAAGTGATTTACGAAGCAAACTGTTCAGCCACCTTTTAACTCTGTCTGCTTCTTATTTTGAAAAAACTAAAACAGGTGATTTAATGGCGAGAGCAACGAATGACATGCGTGCCATTCGAAGAGCAAGCGGTATGGCCGTAGTAGCTTTTACAGATGCCATATTCCTTTCTATAGCCATTCTTATTATTATCTTTACAGAATATCCGCGTCTGGCAGGAATAACAATTATTCCTCTTCCAATAATAACCATACTAATTTTATTTGTAGGAAAAGTAATTCGCCGCTATTTTAAAGCCGTTCAGGAAGGTTTCTCAAAACTTACTGAAAATGTCCAGGAAACCCTCTCCGGTATAAGAGTAATTAAATCATTTGCAAGAGAAGAATATTTTGAACAAAAATTTTTCAAAGCCAATGAAAATTATAAGAACAGCAATATGCGTCTTGTAAGACTTTGGGGATTCTTTTTCCCTGTAATTAATTTTATATCAGGAATATCGATTATGCTTCTCTTTACCTTTGGTGGTATTGCTGTAATAGACAAGTCAATAACCCCTGGAGACTTTGTAGCTCTTATAAGCTACCTTGCCATGTTAACCTGGCCTGTAATGGGAATGGGATTTACTGTAAATATGCTGCAGAGAGGTGCAGCTTCTTTAACAAGAATTAATGAAATTTTAAATCAGAAAGCAGAGATTTTTTCACCCCCGGCACCTCAAACCTCCGGTTCCTCATTCAATGTTTCAATAAAAAATTTACATTTTACATACCCTGGGAAAAATAAGAAGCAGTCGGATACACTGGATTCTATTAATCTGGATATCCCGGAAGGAACAACTATAGGAATACTTGGAAGAACCGGTTCAGGAAAAACTACTCTCATACGTTTACTACCCAGATTAATTGACCCTCCACCTGGAACAGTTTTTATAGGAGACAAAGATATAAGAGATTTTGAACTTTCAGATCTTCGATCTTCAATTGGATTTGTACCACAGGATACCTTCCTTTTTTCTACAACAATAAAAGACAATATTATTTTTGGAAAACCTGATGCTGAAGATTCTGAAGCTATGGGAATGGCAGTTCTTTCTACAATTAGTAAAGATTTTAAAGATTTTCCCCTTGGATGGAATACAGAAGTAGGAGAAAGGGGTCTTACTCTCTCCGGAGGACAAAAACAGCGAATATCTATATCAAGAGCAATGATAAAAAACCCTCCAATATTAATACTCGACGATGCATTTTCTTCTGTCGATACCTCAACAGAAGAAAAAATTTTACAACGCTTCCTTAAAATCAGAGAGCAAAAAACCAATATTATTGTGTCTCACAGGGTCTCCACCCTGCATCATTCGGATATTATAATTGTTATTGACAATGGCAGGATAATACAGAAGGGGACCCCTGGGGAACTCTATAACAAGGAAGGCCTTTACAGAGAGATTGCCATACTTCAGGAGGCCGAAGCTTGAAAGAAGAAGAAATAGTAAAAAACTACGATCCTGTTATAATGAAGCGACTTTGGAACTTTTCAAAACCCTATAAGTGGCAGATTATTATAGCTGTTATAGCTCTTTTCTTTGCCACAGCTTCAGAATTAATGATGCCTGTGATTATGCAGAAAACCATCGATGGAAATATTATAGTAAGTTATTCAAAAATTGAAGATACCGAAGAAAACCATAATATTATAAATTCCTTAAATAAAGCTAATACTATTATAAAGGCTGGAGGATTTGTTTATTTTAGAGATAAATCAAAAAAAATTCCTGCAGAATATTATGTAACTAAATTACCTGAAGATAATAAAACTGCAGAATTAATCAGAAATATAAATAACCCAGTTACTATATCAGAT
>JALTGJ010000069.1 GCA_027077185.1 Spirochaetales bacterium
ACCAGTCTGATTATTCAGTACAATTCTTTTATTATTATACATTTCCTGGATAACAAGAAAAGAATACCTCCGCCGATTCGCAGGAAACAAACAAAACAACCCCTACAGCGACAAAATGTTAGACAGCAGATACAACCTAAACAGCACCAGGAACTACAAAAAATGACAAACTTCGGCCTGATAACCTGGGATTACTGCAAAAAACACCTTGAAATGGACACTAAAAAGAAAAGCAGGGACAAAGAACTAACAGAACTACTAATATTCTCTGCATCTGCAGGAATAGAAATATACACCGACAAAAACCTGTTCCAATTCTCTTTATCTTTCCCTCTTTTTTTAGGTTAGATATGTGCTTTTCTTTTGCTCGTGGTGATATGAGAATTATTTAAGCAATTGCAGCTGCACTGATTTTTGGGTTTTCTGATCTCCACGCTGCAGAGGTTTTACCAAAAAGAGCCATATTAAGAATATCCGCTTCTGAAGCATAAATAAAGCTAATTTGCTGTTATCCCTATAGCATTGGTTTTAGATGTCCACTTTTTACACTTATTTTATAGCTGTTAATTCTGCCTGGCTTTTAATTGCGGCAAATTCGCCATAATTAAAATGGGGATTATGTATTTGTTCCCAGATACCAATATATTCGACAGTATTTCTATTTCTAAGCCAGTCAGATATAAAGAAGTCACCATCTTTTGCTTTTAACATATTGGTTAACGAAATGAAATCATCCTTAGAAACAGTTATACCCTGTCCGAGTACAATCAACTTTTTTGATTCTCTTAATCATATCAATCCCTCAAATCATCTCTAAAAATAGCCAGAACATCAAACGCTTCAGAAATATCTTCTTCCTCCGTGTTCTTTTGAGGTGTCATTTTGGAACCTCAAGTTTTCAAACTCTTTTTTTGTAATCCGGAACCTGAACTTATCTGGAAACCTTCTAATATTTCTACTGACAGCTCTGTTTAAAATCTTTGTTTCCACATCGTAAAGTTCCGCCAGATCCCGGTCTATCATCACCTGCATACCACGTAAGTAGAAAAATCAATTATTTTCCTGTTTTATAAAAAATATAATTGACAAGAGTGATATCATATAAGATATTATAAGTATGTGGGTTATTAGATTATGGGGTATAAATGTATCAGAAACTATTAAGAAATCCCAAAAATGTTAAATTTAATGATATTTTGAAGATCTGTAACGAAAAATTTGGTGATTATAGAGTTTCTGGGGATCATTTCATATTCAGTATGCCTTGGGAAGGAGATCCATATATAAATCTACAACCAGATAAAAAAAATAAAAAAATGGCTAAACCATATCAGGTTAAGCAAGTTATAAAAGCTTTAAAGAAGCTTGAGGATGGTAGTTATGGATATCATTGATAAGTATACATATCGAGTTCAATGGAGTAAGGAAGATGATGCCTTTATTGCTAGTTGCTTAGAGTTCCCTTCATTAATGACTCATGGTGATTCTCAATTTGATGCAATCGATGAATTGAGAATTGTGTTAGGAGCAGTATTAGATGATATTTCAGA